>JAAZVJ010000108.1 GCA_018623675.1 Synechococcus sp. HW_metabat.54
GTGAACCTCCGTTCCAGTGACCAGCGCGCCTCCTCCGCGTCGCCGCTCCCGGTTGTCGAAGCCGGCGAAACGATTCATGGGGCGGATCTTACCGGAAGGAGATCAAGAAACTGCCGGTCACAGCTTGCTTTGTGGCACAGAGCCGATACCTTCCGCGCATCTGCGTTCCCGTGCATGGCTTCTTCTAAGCAGAGCCCCGTCCAATCCAGTGAACTTGCCACCGAACTGAATGCGGAACAGGCGATTGGACTCGTGAGCTACGGGCTGATGCAACGGCTGGCCAACGAGGGCCAGGTGGACTTGCCCTGGATGGACTCTGCAGGCAACGAAGCCGCCGATGCTCTGCGTCAATTGCGACAACGGCTGGAACTCACCGCATTGGCCATCGACACGGGCGCCCCTCTCACCACCAACGAAGTAAGCCTGTTGCTAGGAGCTCGCCCCGGGTCTGAAACCGTGGAACGAGGAGGCCTCAAGGCCCGTCGCGTGAGCCGCAACGTCTGGAAACTGAGCCGACTCGACGATTCCGACAGCAGCAGCAGCTTCCGCGACGATCGCTTCCGCCGCCGGCTCTGATCCTTCAGCGTCAGCAGTGGTTTCCTTCAGCCGACCGAAAGGTCGGCTTTTTTGATGCAAACCATCAGCGTTTGCACACCCTGATGACGACGATCCCAAAGAGTTTCGGCAAGGAGGGCCACATTCCCGGAAGCTCGGCATGGTGTAACTAGGGCACTTCAAGGTCATGAGTGCAAACCTGCTGAAGGAAACCGGCCCGCGCGAGGTGTTTTGCGGGCTGACATCCATCGTGTGGCTGCACCGCCGTATGCCCGACGCCTTTTTCCTGGTTGTTGGCTCACGCACCTGCGCACACCTGATTCAAAGCGCAGCCGGGGTGATGATTTTTGCCGAGCCCCGCTTCGGCACCGCGATCCTCAGTGAACGAGACCTAGCCGGCCTTGCCGATGCCCACGACGAACTCAAGCGAGTGGTGAGAGATCTCCTGGCCCGGCGGCCTGAGATCCGCACCCTGTTCCTTGTGGGTTCCTGCCCCAGTGAGGTGATCAAGCTGGATCTGGCCCGGGCATCTGAGCAGCTCAACGAGGAACTCCAGGGCCGCGTTCGCGTGGTGAATTATTCCGGAAGCGGTATTGAAACCACGTTTACCCAAGGCGAAGACGGTGCCCTGAGTGCCCTCGTGCCGATGTTGCCGAGTGGAACAGAACGCCAACTCCTGCTGGTGGGGACCTTGGCGGATGCCGTCGAAGACCGGTTAATCACCCTGTTCAAGCGCCTTGGGATCGACTCGATCCGTAGCTTTCCGCCCCGCCAGTCCACCGATCTACCGGCAGTCGGCCCTGGCACCCAGGTGTTGTTGTGCCAACCCTTCCTCAGCGACACCAGCCGTCGCCTCCGCGACAGGGGAGCCGAAATCCTCAACGCCCCGTATCCACTGGGTGCAGAAGGAAGTCGACGATGGATGGAAGCAGCAGCCAAAGCCTGGGGCATCGACGACGCCCGCATCAGCGCCACGCTGGACCCGCTGATGGAACGGGCGGCGCTGGCTCTTGAACCCCACCGCCAGACCTTGGCGGGCAAGCGCATTTTTCTACTGCCTGAATCACAACTGGAGTTGCCGTTGGCGCGATTCCTGCAACGGGAATGCGGCATGGAGCTTGTGGAAGTGGGCACTCCTTATCTCAACCGCGACTTGATGCGCAGCGAACTGGAGCTGCTGCCAGACGGCACACGCGTGATGGAAGGTCAACACGTGGAACAGCAACTTGATCGGGTCCGGGAGGCCCGTCCTGATCTGGTGGTCTGCGGCATGGGCCTCGCGAATCCTTTGGAAGCAGAGGGCATTCCCACCAAATGGTCGATTGAGTTGGTGTTCAGCCCCATTCATGGCATCGATCAAGCGGGTGAGTTGGCCGAATTGTTCTCCAGGCCCCTGCACCGCCATCAGCTCCTCGCAGCAGGTCGCCAACCCTGAGCTCGCCAGGGCTCGACACACCAGCCTTTCCTCCTTGCAAACGTTATGGACCTCACGCTCTGGACCTATGAAGGCCCACCCCATGTCGGGGCCATGCGCATTGCAGCATCCATGCGAGGGGTGCATTACGTGCTGCACGCACCTCAGGGGGATACCTACGCCGACTTGTTATTCACCATGATCGAGCGCCGCGGACAGCGGCCACCCGTGACTTACACCACCTTTCAGGCCCGTGACCTCGGCGGTGACACTGCCGAATTGGTGAAACGGCATGTACGAGAGGCCGTGGAACGCTTTCAGCCCGATGCCCTGCTGGTGGGGGAAAGCTGCACTGCAGAACTGATTCAAGACCAGCCGGGCGCACTGGCCTCAGGTATGGGACTCGGGCTGCCGATCGTGAGCCTGGAACTGCCCGCCTACAGCAAAAAAGAGAACTGGGGAGCGGCCGAAACGCTCTATCAATTGGTGCGAGGCCTACTGCGACAGCAGCCAGCTGATCCAGCCAGCCACAACCCCCAGGCCTGGAAGGAGCAACAACGCCGCCCACGGGTGAACTTGTTGGGCCCTTCACTGCTGGGATTCCGCTGCCGCGATGACGTCGTCGAAATCCGCAAACTGCTGGATCGCCATGGCATTGAGGTGTCGGTGGTGATGCCGCTGGATGCATCGGTGCGCGATGTGATGCGCCTTCCCGAGGCCGACGTGAATGTGTGCCTCTATCCGGAGATTGCCGAATCCACCTGTAACTGGCTGGAGAGAACCTTTGGGCAACCCTGCACGCGCACGGTGCCGATTGGCATTGGAGCCACAAGCGACTTCCTCACGGAACTGCACACCCTTCTGGGACTCGAACCTCCGGATGCCAACGAGGGAGCCCGTCAGTCGCGTCTGCCCTGGTACTCCGAATCAGTGGATTCGACCTACCTCACGGGCAAGCGCGTGTTCATCTTTGGGGATGGCACCCATGTGCTTGCCGCCGCTCGGATCGCGAGCCAGGAGCTGGGATTCAAGGTGGTGGGGCTCGGCACCTACAGCCGTGAAATGGCCCGCCCCGTTCGAGCCAAGGCCAAGGAACTGGGCCTTGAAGCCCTGATCAGCGACGACTACCTCGCGGTCGAAGCCGCCATGGCCGAGGTCGTACCGGAACTGGTGCTGGGCACACAGATGGAACGCCACAGCGCCAAGCGTCTCGGCATCCCTTGCGCCGTCATCAGCACCCCCATGCATGTGCAGGATGTGCCGGCGCGCTACAGCCCCCAAATGGGATGGGAAGGCGCCAATGTGATTTTTGACACCTGGGTTCACCCCCTGATGATGGGGCTGGAGGAACACCTGATTGGGATGTTCCGCCACGACTTCGAATTCGTCGATGGCCACCAGAGTCACCTCGGCCATCTCGGCGGCCTGCAGGCGGCTCAGCCAGAACCCTTAACCGCCGATCTCGCCACAACAAACGACAGTGAACTGCAGGCCAACACCACCCTCAGCTGGACTGCTGACGGTGAAGCAGAACTGAAGAAAATCCCATTTTTCGTGCGCGGCAAAGTACGGCGCAACACGGAAACATTCGCCCGCGAGCAGGGCCGTCAACACATTGACAGCGAAACGCTTTACGACGCAAAAGCCCACTTCAGCGCCTAACCGACTCGCAAAAAAATATTCTCCTTTAGGGAAAAATCCACACGAAAGTGGCGCATAAATACCTAGGAACAAATACATATTCAAACCCTGAAACTTTGGGATCAAACTATGGCGAGACCAACACACTTCAACCTGTTGTGTCAGATCAATAGCAAGTATTCCGCAACTCCGTTGACTGCACTTCAATACAGATAGGTGGCGCACCACAATGACAACAACACTCACACGTCCTTCCGATGGCGAAGGCAGTGTTCAGGTTCACCAAGACCCCTCAGTGAACATCGAAGAAGGAGCTTTGGTGATCGCCGTTTATGGCAAGGGGGGAATCGGAAAATCCACCACCTCATCCAACCTTTCTGCTGCTTTTTCAAAACTCGGCAAACGGGTTCTGCAAATTGGCTGCGATCCCAAGCACGACAGCACCTTCACCCTCACGCACCGGATGGTGCCCACCGTGATCGACATCCTCGAGGAAGTGGATTTTCACAGCGAGGAGCTACGGCCCGACGACTTCATGTTCACCGGTTACAACGGCGTGATGTGCGTTGAAAGCGGTGGCCCCCCAGCGGGAACAGGCTGCGGGGGCTATGTCACCGGCCAGACCGTGAAGCTGCTCAAGGAGCATCACCTCTTGGAAGACACCGACGTGGTGATCTTTGACGTTCTTGGGGATGTGGTGTGTGGAGGATTTGCCGCGCCCCTTCAACACGCCAATTACTGCCTCATCGTTACAGCAAACGATTTCGACTCCATCTTTGCCATGAATCGAATCGTGGCTGCCATCCAGGCCAAAGCCAAAAACTACAAAGTTCGCCTGGGGGGAGTCGTTGCCAATCGCTCGGCAGACACCGATCAAATCGATAAATTCAATACCCGCACAGGCCTCAAAACAATGGCCCACTTTCAAGACGTGGATGCCATCCGGCGCTCACGCTTGAAAAAATGCACCATTTTCGAAATGGATGCAACTGATGAGGGCGTCAAAACTGTTCAAA
>JAAZVJ010000109.1 GCA_018623675.1 Synechococcus sp. HW_metabat.54
AGCCCCTGCAACAAGATTTGGTTGATGCAGATCTGAACTTGGATGTGGTTGTGCACCTGCGCGAACCCTCCCTGCTCGAACCCCTGCCACTTTTCGCTCCACGCCGACAGCCGCTTCCAAACACAGAGATTTATTCCCATCACCTGCTCGACCAGGCCAGGCGATTGATTCTGGGTCGCGCTGGGCTCACGGTGGTCTTGCTTGACGATGAAGCGATGCGACAGCGCCTCGCCAGCGAACTGGCGGGCGAATTTGGTAGCCGCGTCATTCACCAAGCCACCGGCCCCGAGGCCAATGGGGTGATTTGCTGCAGTTGGCAGTGGTGGCTCCACCATCAAGACCAACTGCCCCTCCCAGAGCAGCTGATCGTGGCCCTCCTGCCTCTGGCCAGCCTGGAAAGCCCCCTCACGGCAGCGCGCGTGGAAGCGCTCAAGCGCCAGGGACGCGACTGGTTCAGAGAACTCTTGCTGCCTGAAGCCTTGGCCCAGCTACCAGCGGCAGTTGCCCCACTCCGCCGCAGCGGCGGTCGCTTGGCCATCCTTGATGGCCGCGTTCGCTCCCGCAGCTGGGGTGAGCAAATCCTTGCAACACTCCAACCATGGACCCCGTTGCAAAGGCTTTTACCCCAGTAGGCGCCACTAGGCTCTTGGCCAATTCAACCTTCGCCTTGCATGGGAGAAGCCCGTCGCCGCGCCAGCCAAGGACTGCCTCCCCGGCAACGCAAAACCACCAGCGATACCTCCGAGCGGATCGTGAGCTGGCTCCCCTTAACCAAACAACAGAGCGGCCAATTCATGGCCATCACAACCCGGGGCGCCTGGATCGGCATCGGGGCTCTTGTGGTGTTTTGGATTGTGGTGCGCTTTATCGGACCAGCCGCTGGCTGGTGGACCCTGGCCGACACCCCCTAACAAAGCTGAGACGGCGCTGAGACAAGCCTGGAACGATCTACGAGCAGGCCCACACAAGGCCCCACAAATCTAAAGAAAACATTTAAGATCGATGGGTCTCTAGGCAAGCACCATGTTTCAGCGCCTGGCTCAGCAGTACCGCGCTGTGGTGCACGACCTTGTGATGAGTCTTCAGGCCCTCGCGGGGAGCCTGAAAAAACGCGGCATCACGGCCACCTGTTACGTCTGCGATGACGGCCGCGAAGGCCATGGAGCTTCGTTCGTGGCCGACCTCGGCGACCAGCACATGGTGCGATTTTTAGTGTCCGACTTCGGCATCAGCTGGGTGGAATCCCGCAATGGCCGCGAACTGGTGAAACTTGAGGGTGCTGAAGCAATCCAGGAACTCGAACGGATGTCAGCGTTCCTCCAGAGCCGCGGACAAGCCGAAAGCGCAGAAACAAGCACAAGTGAGACAGCGCCCCTACACCGCTAATTCCCAAACTGTCCCGGGCTGATCGAATCAGCCCGGGACATCACCGAGTCGTTCAGGCCGCCGTGGATCCAGCTTTTTCCACGGCGGTTTTTTGCTCAGCACGCTTCTCAGCCGCAGACGCACTTCCTTTGGCAGCAGCACTACGGGCTGCTGCTGCAAGGGGACGCATGGAATTCGAGGTCACCTCGGATCCCTCAGTGAGCTTTTGGCGCACCAAGACTTCAATCGCATCCTTGGCCTCAGGGTTCTGCTCCAGCCAGCCGATGGTGTTATCGCGCCCCTGACCGATGTTGTCGCCTTCGTAGCTGTACCAAGCACCTTTTCGGATCACCACGCCCGTTTCTTCCGCGAGATCCAACAAGCAGCCCAGGGTGCTGATGCCGCGGCCGAACAAGATGTCGAATTCGGCGATCCGGAAGGGCGGCGCCACCTTGTTTTTCGCCACTTTCACCTTGGCGCGGATCCCGTATTCCTCCGTTCCGCGCTTCAGGGTCTGGATACGACGGATATCAAGACGCACTGAGGCATAGAACTTGAGCGCATTACCGCCGGTGGTGGTCTCAGGGTTGCCGTAGGTCACGCCGATCTTGAGACGCAACTGGTTGAGGAAAATCACCGTGCAACCGGACTTGCCGATGTTGCCTGTGATCTTGCGCATCGCCTGACTCATCAAGCGGGCCTGGCTACCAACCGCCAGGTCGCCCATTTCGCCTTCGATTTCTGCTCGAGGCGTGAGCGCTGCAACGGAGTCAACAACCACGATGTCGACCGCTGCAGAACGCACCAACTGATCAACGATCTCCAGGGCCATCTCACCCGTGTCGGGCTGGGAGACGAGGAGGTTCTCAATATCCACACCAAGGGAGGCGGCATAGACCGGATCCAAGGCGTGTTCTGCGTCCACAAAAGCGGCCACACCACCCCGCTTCTGCACCTCAGCGATGGCGTGCAGGGTGAGCGTCGTTTTACCGGAACTCTCGGGGCCGTAGACCTCCACAACACGACCCTTGGGATACCCGCCCCCCAGGGCAAGGTCCAAGGTCAAAGCACCGGTGGGGATCGTCTCAACCCGCATGCGGGAGGCATCTCCCAGACGCATGATCGAGCCCTTACCGAAGTTGCGCTCGATCTGCCCGAGAACAAGATTGAGGGCTTTATCGCGTTCACCCGGGCGGGCATCGGATCCGGAGGACTGAGCTGCTTTCACGTCGACTGGCATGGAGGAAAAAGCTAATGGGATAACGGGCGTTGCAGGCCGCAGACCAGGACGGAGCGCAAAGCGCCGCGACAAGGCCAACGATCACTGAACAGACCATTCAGTGCCCCAGGCCCAGCCATCCGTCCCATGTAGTACAGATGTACGTTAACGAATTAGCGCCAGTCCGCCAAGGGGGTCGCCAGTCGATCCAACGTCAGCAGGGAAACGCCCTCAGGCAGCGCCTCACGATCGCTCAGTCGCAGATAACCCCAATCCGCGAGGTAACAAGGCAGCGCCTCCAAACCGGGCGTGGCCAACACCGTCTCCAAGGTGGGGCGGCGATCCTCCACGAAACCGATGAGCGGACGCTCCCGCTGCAGTCGCAACAGCACGTCGGGTTTCGTTCCATCCTCGTGACCAAACAACAACGCAGGCTTGAGTGCGAAGCCTGCGAGCAATTCAGCGGTGAAAGCCCGCCCTTTCGTGGTGAGCACGGCCCAATCGACCCCGTCCTCCCCCAAACAACGCAACCGTTCTGGAACCCCAGCAAACGTCCGATGACGAGCTAACCATTGGGCTCGGTCGCCCTGAACCGCCTCACTGCGCACCCGCTCCAACAGCCCCTGGAGCTGGGACGACGACCAACCATGGGCATCAAGGGCCTGGCGGCAACGGTCGGCATAAGCCGCCACAAACGCCTCCACCCCTTCACGTCGAAGCTGGCTCTGGGGATCCTGCAGCAAAGCCGCCATCAGCACCATTTCCCATCCGTGATGGATCCAGGGGCGCAGCTGCCTGAACTGCTCAGGGATGGTCAGACACGAAACGGACGAATCCCCGCAGGATCCGCTCAGCCGAGCCGCCGCCGTACTGGCACTCCACCAGTACTCCTCCATCCCGTCGACAATGACTCCATCAAAGTCGAAAACCAGCAGAGGGGCTTGCGACAAAGGGAAGATTCAAAACTGGGCCGCTAGGATTCGAACCTAGGAATGGCGGGACCAAAACCCGCTGCCTTACCACTTGGCGACGGCCCAACGCGCGCAATCGGCGTTCCCGAAGGACTGCTGACTGGTGCCTGAATAGTTACCCACAGCGAAGTGACCTTCGTCAATCCATTGGGGACTGAAACGAGGCAATCCCTAGGGCGGGAAGACCCTCAGACGCCTCTGATCAGCCTGGCCGAACACATCGCTACGCAAGCGATAGCGCTCCACCAGATCAGCCTGCATGCGACGCACGTCTTCTGTACGAGGCAACAACTCCACGGGCCGACCCAACGGCACCACCACCTGCTCCACCGCAAGACGGCATTCTTCCAGCGCAGCCAAGGCATCAGAGCGGTCACCTGCAGCAACGGAAGGGGTCGAATCAGAGCGGCGGGTCAACAGCCGCTCCAGAGCCCGCTCCACCTGGGGCAAGGTGTCAGCCTTGATCACCAGAATCGGCACACGGGCCTCACGGGCCTGACGCCGCAAGCCGGGCTGTTGCCCCAAGCCCTGACGCACGCTCAGCACCACATCAGCATCTTCAAGATCATCCACCAAGCGCACAGGCCAGTCGTGACGCCGTGTCGCCTCTTCGACAAGCCTGGGAGTCAGTCCACAGCAGAGCACCTGAAGCCCATCAAAACTGGACTCCTGGTCAGCCCCCTCAGCCACCTCCTGCGAGTCAGCCTGCGACTCCGTCTCAGCAGAGGCTTCAGGCACAGGCATCGGCACCATCGCCAAGGCGGGCCTGGTATTGGGCGCGGCAGGAGCGGTGGCCTGGGGACTGCGAGGTCGGCGAGGACCATCGCCTGAGGGGTCAAGATCAACAACACGCACCTGACCATCGGCCCCCAGCTCCCGCAGCTGCGCACTCGGCTGATGCCCCCGCAACAGAAGATCAACCGTGGCGCCCACATCCGGATGCACGGCCCAGCGATGGCGTTGATGGATCTCCACCGCCAGAGGGAAAGTGGGCTCAGCCGCCCGCTCGAGCACCGTTTTCTGGCTGCGACGGCGACGGGCTTCGTCGTCACCAAGGGTGAC
>JAAZVJ010000110.1 GCA_018623675.1 Synechococcus sp. HW_metabat.54
GGAGCCCAGCTCAGACCCTTGCCGGGCTGTTGGTGTTGCCGAGCTCGGCGAGATCCTCCATTACCCCATGGCTGGCGGCGGAATGGGCCAGTCGCAGGGCGCTGAGCACGGACAGGGCACGGCTGCTGCCATGGCCGATCACGCAAATGCCGTTCACACCGAGGAGGAGGGCTCCGCCGTGCTCGGCATGGTCAAGGCGCTTCTTGATGCGTTTGAGGTTGCTCATCAAGAAAGCAGAGCCCACCTTGCCCCGCCGGCCCCTCGGCAGCTCCACCTTCAGAACCCCCAACAGCACGCTGCCCACGGATTCGAGGAACTTGAGCAACACATTGCCTGTGAACCCGTCGCACACCACCACGTCGAATTCACCGGAGAGCACATCTCTGCCTTCGCAGTTGCCTGCGAAGTGAAGACGGGATTCTTCCTTCAACAAGCCGTAGGTCTTGAGGGCCAGGTCGTTGCCTTTGCACTCCTCCTCGCCAATGTTCAGCAGCCCCACCCTGGGCTGGGCGACTTGGAGCACATCACGGCTGTAGATGTTGCCGAGCAGGGCGAATTGGTGCAGGTAGGAGGGTTTGCAATCCATGTTGGCGCCCACATCCAGCACCAGCACAGGTTGTCCTGGGTCCTTGGTGGGGAACAGGGCCCCGATCGCTGGCCGCTCGATGCCCGCCAGACGGCCCAATCGGAAAATGGCGGAGGCCATCACCGCTCCGGAGTTGCCTGCGGAGTACACGGCCAGGGCCTCCCCTTTTTTGACCAGGTCCATGGCCACATTGATGCTGGCGTCCCGCTTGCGGCGCACCACAGTGGCTTCTTCGTTCATCTCCACAGAGGGGCCACTGGCGACCAGGTCGAGATAGCCAGCTTCGATGGCTTGATCGAGGGCCTCTGTGAGTTCCATCTCCTGGGCAGCAGCCCGCACGCGGTCGGTTTCTCCGACGAAGCGGATGCGAAGCGGCAGGCGGGCAATGGCCTCAAGACATCCCTCGAGGATCGGGCCCGGAGCATGGTCTCCGCCCATGCCATCCACGGCGACCCAGAGGCGGTCGGCATCGTTGATGGTTGAGTCGCCGTCGGCTTGACCGCCCTGAAGGCGGCGCAAGGGATCGAACACCAGCGGTTGCAGCACGGTGCCGGCCACGGAACCAGCGCTCGACACCACTGTGCCGGCGACGCTGCCCGCAACCGAGCCTGCGGCTGAAGCCGAGGTGGTGGCAGTGCCCACCAAGCTGGTCACCGCCGAGTTGCGGCGGTACCAAATCACCAGGCGCCGAACGGCCTTGGAGCGTCTGGGCTTGGTTCGGGGCGACGGGGTGTCCATGGAAGGCGTCGCGCTGGAGTCAGTTTCCTTCGGGGGCAACGGAATCAACGATGCGCTGGAACAG
This sequence comes from Synechococcus sp. HW_metabat.54, assembly GCA_018623675.1. GTDB lineage: Bacteria > Cyanobacteriota > Cyanobacteriia > PCC-6307 > Cyanobiaceae > Synechococcus_C. The sequence goes on from JAAZVJ010000110.1 coordinate 1,389, forward strand.
GTAGCCGGTGCCGCGAGCCGTGAGGATCAGCTCGGGGTTGGCCGGATCGTCTTCCAGTTTGGAGCGAAGCCGGGAGATATGAACATCCACCACGCGGGTGTCCACGTGGCGCTCCGGCGTGTAGCCCCACACTTCCTTGAGAATTTCGCCGCGACTGAAGGGTTCGCCGGAGCGGCTCACCAGCAGTTCCAGCAGGCTGAATTCCATGCCGGTGAGGCGGATGCGCTCATCGCCACGGAACACCTGACGCTTGTTGGTGTCGATCCGCAGATCGGACACCTGGATGACCCCGGAGTTGGGAATGCCCGCGATTTGCTCCTTCTCCACCCGGCGCAAAACGCAGCGGATGCGCGCCTCCAGCTCCTTGGGGCTGAAGGGTTTCACCACATAATCGTCGGCACCCAGTTCCAGACCTGTGATCCGGTCAGCCACGTCGCCCAAGGCCGTGAGCATCACGATCGGCACATCCGATTCCTTGCGCAGCTCCTGGCAGACCCCGTAGCCGTCGAGCTTCGGCATCATCACGTCGAGCACCACCAGATCCGGCTCGGTGTTGCGGAAGCACTCCAGTGCTTCGTTGCCGTCGCAGGCCGTAATCACGTTGTACCCAATCATCGAGAGACGGGTTTCCAGGATCCGGCGGATGCTGGCCTCGTCATCGACGACGAGGATGGTTTCCTTGGCGGGGCTGGCGACTGTCATCAGGCCCTGGGCCACTACTACAACTCGTTACACCTAAATGGCTGGCGGCCCCGGATATTCATCCGCAGCCAATTTTCTTCATAGTTCGACTTCTTCTCTTTCGCGTTCGTGCCCCGTTCTGTCACCACCTATGTCTGCCAGAGCTGCGGGGCACAAACCCGGCAGTTCTTTGGTCGTTGCAGTAGCTGCGGCAGCTGGAACTCCTTGGTGGAGCAGTCGCAGCCCAAGGACGACGGAAGGCGGCGCAGGGCTGGAGCCGATCCCAAAGCCGCTCCTGTGGCTCGCCGATCAACGGCCATGGCCGATCTCGGCGACCAACCCATGGAGCGCCTGGCCAGCGGTTACGACGAATTCGACCGGGTGCTCGGGGGGGGCTTGGTGCCCGGTTCGCTGGTGCTGGTGGGAGGAGACCCCGGGATCGGGAAAAGCACGTTGCTGCTGCAAAGTGCCACGGCCATGGGGGCGGATCGCTCCGTGCTCTACGTGAGTGCGGAGGAATCCGCCCAACAGGTGAAGCTGCGTTGGCAGCGGCTGCAGCGTCGCGGTGCCGATCTGCAGTTGCTGGCGGAGACCGATCTGGAGTTGGTGCTGGAGGAGCTGGAAGCACTCAAGCCCGATGTGGCCATCATCGACAGCATCCAAGCTCTCCATGACGCCAATCTCACCAGTGCTCCGGGGTCTGTCGCCCAGGTGAGGGAATGTGCGGCTTCCCTCCAGCGACTCGCCAAGCGACAGAACACGGCCCTGTTGCTGGTGGGCCACGTCACCAAGGAAGGGGTGCTGGCCGGCCCGAAGGTGTTGGAGCATCTCGTGGATGCCGTGCTCACGTTCGAGGGTGACCGCTTCGCCAGCCATCGTTTGCTGCGGGCGGTGAAAAATCGATTTGGCGCGACCCATGAACTCGGCGTGTTCGAGATGCGCGGTCAGGGCTTGGCGGAGGTGGGCAACCCCAGTGAGCTGTTCCTCAGCGGAGAGCAAGCCAGTGGCGTGGCCACGATCGTGGCCTGTGAGGGAACCCGGCCTCTGGTGGTGGATCTCCAGGCCTTGGTGAGCACAACCAGCTACGCCAGCCCGCGGCGCACGGCCACTGGGATTGCCGTGAATCGCCTTCACCAGATCCTGGCGGTGCTTGAGAAACACATGGGTTTGCCCCTGTCGCGCTACGACTGCTATCTGGCAGTGGCGGGTGGTCTTGATGTGGAAGAGCCGGCTGCAGATCTTGGTGTGGCCGCTGCGGTGGTGGCCAGTTATCGCGACCTCACCCTTCCAGCAGGAACGGTGTTGATGGGTGAATTGGGCTTGGGCGGCCAGTTGCGCTCAGTGCCCCAGCTGGAGTTGCGGCTCCAGGAATCAGCGCGTTTGGGCTTCCGTCGTGCGGTGGTGCCCCAAGGCAGCGGGATGGGACCGACCGCCGCCGCATTGGGCCTGGATCTCCTGGAGGCATCCAGGATCACCGAGGCCCTGGTGCTGGCCCTCGGCGATGGAGTCAGTTCCCAAGAGGATCCGGGATAGACGATCAGAAATAAACGTCAACGTTGCTGCGACCGGTTGATTTCAACCAGTTCTCGATATCGAGATAGCCACCGGGATTGAGGCGTACCGCTTGGGTCCAGGCTTCGGCAGCACGGTCGTACCAGCTGTCGGCTTCATCGCGCCGTCCTTCTTCTTCTGCGGTGCGCCCACGCTTTTCAAAAATCAAGCCCATGTTTTTGAGGCATGAGGGTTGCTTTGGGTTTTCCTCCAGTGCCTTCTGATAGGTGTCGATCGCGCGGTCTTCTTCCCCGTTGCTCATGTAAATGATCGCCATGTTTTTGAGGGTTTCTCCCCGGTCGATCGGGTTCTCCTCAAGCTTCAGGCTTTCCTCATAGTTCTCCAGGGCTTCGGCGTAATCACCGTCGTTCTGGGCGGAAAGCCCATCGCGGTAATACACATAGGCCTCCTTGGCACGGGCATTGATCGGAAGCAGCTTCACGATCAGATCCGCCATCACCGTGAAACTTTTGTCGATGAAGTTGTCGTTGCGGTTGCTGCGGGGCACGGCGGGCCTGCTGGAATGCACCCATCCTGAGGCACGTAGCCCTGACTAGCGTGCAGTTGTCTTAAACCTCACTGTGAGTCGCACTCCCGCCGCCGCTCCCCACACCACCGTTCTTCTGGATGTGGAGGGGATGAAATGTGGGGGCTGTGTGCGGGCTGTGGAACGCACCCTCCTGGAGCAGCCGGGGGTCGACGATGCCAGCGTCAACTTGGTGACCCGCAGCGCCTGGTTGAGCCTCGACGGTGAGGGTGAAGCCCTTGAAGGGGTTCTAAAGGCGCTTGACGAACGAGGTTTTCCCGCCAAGCCCCGATCCCAGGCGGGTGGTGCGTCCACAGCTGCAACGGAGAGTCGCAGTTGGGGTTGGTGGCGTCAGTGGCGCCAATTGATGGTGGCGTTGGTGTTGTTGGTGCTCTCCGTGCTCGGGCACCTTGCTGAAGGCGGTCACCTGCAGTTGCCGGTGGTGGGCCA
>JAAZVJ010000111.1 GCA_018623675.1 Synechococcus sp. HW_metabat.54
CCATTGGCGGTGTTGGTACCGCCCACCCTGCTGCTCGCCCAAGGCCTGGGCACAAGCTGTGGTTTGGCCTGGCTGGCCATCGCCAGCCTGCTCTGGCCTCTCCCCGTGAATGGGCTCGGCGAAGGTCGACTGATGATTGCGGCCGGCATTGCCGTCGTGGCAGCACTTCAGGCCGGTCGCGTGAGAAGCCGGGCCCAGTTGCTGCAACTCACCGTCTTACTGCCCCTCGGCGCCCTGGTCGTGGAATGGATGCTGCTTCGCAGCCAGATCAATGCTGGCGTCAGTGCTTGGACCCGCCTTGCACCCGATGCCGGGGAACTGGCCTCCGAAGCCTTGCTCATGGGGCTGCTGTTGATGGTGGCCGTGCTGCTAATCCCGATTCTCGAAAGCTCGTTCGGCCTCCTGACCCGAGCCAGATTGATGGAGCTGGCTGATCCTGAACGTCCTCTCTTAAGGCGCCTCTCTTCGGAAGCTCCAGGCACGTTTGAACACACGCTGATGATCTGTGGCCTGGCGGAAGAGGGCGCGAGAGCCATTGGCGCCGACATCGACCTCCTGCGCACAGGGTCGCTTTATCACGATGTGGGCAAACTGCACGCCCCGGAGTGGTTCATCGAGAACCAGGTGGGCGAGATCGAAAACCCCCACGATCGCCTCAACGACCCCCTCGCTAGCGCAGGAGTCCTCCAGGCCCACGTGGACGAAGGTTTGAAACTGGCGCGTCGTTATCGCCTTCCCCGGCCAGTCGCGGATTTCATCCCCGAACATCAGGGCACCTTGAAGATGGGCTATTTCCTCCACAAGGCCCGGGAAGCAGACCCAACGGTTCCTGAAAAACGCTTCCGCTACAGGGGCCCCAGGCCCCGTTCAAGGGAGACAGCGATTTTGATGCTGGCCGATGGATGCGAAGCCGCACTGCGATCGCTTCCACCTGAAACCAGCGACGAGCAAGCCAAAGACACCGTGCGGCGCATCGTGGAAGCCCGTCAACGGGATGGTCAATTGAAGCTGAGCAGCCTCAGTCGCGGTGAGGTGGAACTGGTGATTCAGGCCTTCGTACGCATCTGGCGGAGGATGCGTCACCGCCGCATTCCCTACCCCATTCCTGCCTACAAAAAAGGCTTCCCGGCTTAAAAGGGAACAGCACTGCGGCAACGCAGTCGCTTGCCTGTGAAGGGGTGGAGCAAGCTCAGGGCTGTGGCATGAAGATGCATCCGGCCAGAAGGCCCAGCTGGAGGATCCAAGGCGTAGATCGGATCCCCCAGGATTGGTGTTCCCAGCGCAGCAAGGTGGGCCCTCAGTTGGTGGGAACGACCCGTCAGAGGCTGCAACCAAAGCCGTTGATGGGGAGTGTTCGCGATGGGGGATGTCTTCATCTGGCGCCATCGGGTGCGACTGGGTCGACCCGCGGGATGAAAGCCATAGCGGGGAGGGCAACGTTGCAGGCGCGCCAACGGAACATCAACCCGTCCCCCTCTCCCAGGAGGCACCCCCTGAACATCTGCCACATACAACTTGGCCACGCGCCGGGAGGCGAACAACCCGCTCACGACCCGCAGCACCTCTGGGGAACGCGCAACCAGCAACAAACCGGATGTATCACGATCCAGTCGATGCACCAAAGACAACCCCGGATCCTCTTGGTTCAACCTGGTGATGAGCGAGTCAGCCTGCTCCGGTCCTAGCCCTGGCTGAGTCAGCAGTCCTGCCGGTTTTTCCACCACGAGGAGCCAAGGGTCCTGATGCACAACCGACAGCGTGTCCTCGCTGCCCACTTAGAGCAATCCGCCACGACGGATTTCCGGCCGGCACCAGTACAGAAGCGCCAGCAGATTGAACAGGGCCGTGACCATCGAGAACCAGCCCATCGGCACAGCATCGACGCCGATGCCGTGCAGTGCAAACCGCACGATGGCGTAGGGCAACGACGTGGCCAGAGCCATGGACAGGGCCACGATGGCAACGATGCCTCCCCAGCGCCGCTCAGCCAACAGTCCCGCAGACGCCACAATTCCCACCACAGCAGCGGGCCAGGCCAGGCTGAACGCCACAACCATGTTCGGCACCTGGAAGCTTGGGGTTAGGAAGGCGAACCAAGCGATCAAGGGCAAAGCCGCCACATTCCCCACCAAGCCCAACCAGGTCATCAGCCAATAGCCGCGCACGCTGGAATTCATGGGCATTAGCACCGAGCAACAGCACCACCGTAGAAGCGTGCCTTAGCTCTCTCCAGGAGTGTTGGGAGGTGACTCATCCTCTGCCTCAAGCAGAGTTTCCAAGGTGGCCAGCAGCAGAGCTAGGGCCTCCTCATGGTTGAGAGGAGAGTCTTCCACCATCTCCAGCCAATGCCGGCATCGCAGCTCAATGTCATCAAAGACCCCGCCTGCCTTCTGCAACACCTCCATCACTTGGGCGGCTTCATGCTCATCAACGTCAACCCCATCCACCACCACATACCGGCGGCCATCCACCCCCATGTAGGTCAATCGACCCTCGGCATCAAAAACTGGGCCTGTGAGTGGGGTGACTGGCTGCTGTTGGTTCTCCATGGCACCAAGTCGATGAAAGGCTTAGTCCGACGGCACGCCAGACAGACGCTTGCCGCAGAAACGCTGAAAAAGAGCCTCCACCTGATCGGGGGGAAGGGTCTGAACCAGACGCGCCTCCACTTCATCGCGATGTTGGCTGCTGTGATACATGCTCAGCTCCTTAAAAAGACGGGGCGAATGCTCCCTCACGCGGGCGATGGCGCGATCAATCTGTCCATCGACCAAGAGAGGCCCCCCGCGACAGTGCTGCATCACATGGGCTGACTCATGGGCAAGAACACCCCAGATCTCGGCGGGGTCGTTGGCCAGGTTGTTGGCACAAATCAACAAGGCATTGCGCACCGAATGGAAGGCACCGAGAAGGGTTTGCGGACAATCACGGGCCACGAGAGTTTTTGTGCCGGCTCGCCGCAACACGGCGGCGTAGCTACCAATGCGCTCCCATGTTTTGGCGCGAGCAGGCGCTCCGATTGGCACCTCCACCAGCAAACCCAACAGCAGAGCCAAACCCAACGCACGCACCCGCACCACAACCTCGTCTCATCCTTAGTCCAAGTGGACCAAGTTCAAAGAGGGGGTGTTGGTTTTGCACCGAAGTTCTCCGGTTTTGCGTCTCAGGCGTTGTCAGACACGTCATGAACACTGGCGACTTTTTCGCGGAAACTCTGCCGGCGGTCGGTGCGGGTATTCACTTTCAGGGTGGTGTAAACCCTGGGAGCTCCTCGATCGTGAACAGCTGCATGACAGGCCTGAATGCAGGCAAACACCTCGTCCCATTCCCCCTCAATGGCGGTGCCATTGGGGCCGAGTTCATGGTCGAGACCCGCCTTCTTGATCTCCGCCTGACATGCCGCCACATAAGGCGCCAGCGACACCCCGACACCAAGAGGCACCACACACAGGTCCACGCTTACCCACATCGCTTTCAGTACCGTGCCGCCTCGGTCTAGCGCTTCGACCAGACATCAGTGGCAACACCACTGCGATGCTTGAGGCCTTAAGCCGATTGGCCCATGCCTCACTCCAGGCTCCAGCAAGCCTTTGAAACCTTGATGGAACGAGCCCCGTCGGCACTGTTCCAGAGAGCCAGGGCGCTCTATCTCAACAAATACCCACTCGACGGGCGCGACAGCACCAGCCCCCTACGCCTGTTCATCTCGGAAGAAAGCCTCGACGAGCAAGTTGTGGACGGCGGACAAGAAGGAGAACGCCTTGCCGTGGTCTCCATCAAACCCATCACCATGGCTTTGGTGCACTGGCAGCAACCGGAACCAGCATCGACATCCACCATCAACAGCTATTTCCAAGACAGCTGGGGATTAACCGCTCCCCAGCTCTCCCCGATCAGCACCCCTTGGTTCCGGGACGGGGGACACCAAAGCCTGTTCACTCCCCCGGAAGGACTGATCTGGGTGAGAAGTTCTCCAATGCCGGCACGCGAAGCCGAGGCAAAAAGCGACTGAAGACAGTCAAGAGCTCAGTCACAAACTGTGACCAGAGATTGAAGGAAACCAAAGGGTGCAGGGCTGCCGCCACAAGTCCCCCGCTAACGGTGGGGAGTAGCCCAGCCAGGTCGACATGACGATGTCATCCACAGCCATCGAACGTTTTGTTCTCCGCTGCACCACTGCTGGTACCTACCTGAGGGTGACGGGACAGGACGAGCGCATCGAAACCGTGTCGTGCCCTGAGAACGCCTGGATTTTCCACACCCATGAAGGTGCTGTCACCCATGCGATCTGGCTGGGGGAAGTGCTGGGTGAGACACCCGATGTGGTGATGCTGCGCTGAGGGACTAACGGCTACCGAGCAACTCATCCCAGCTCAGGAAAGAATCCTGGTCGATTCGATCCTTGCTTTGTTCACTCCAAATCAGAATCTTCAGTGCGTCGTCTCCACTCACCGATGAGCTCTCCGCACTGATGGATTCCCAGGTGCGATCGAGATAGGTCACGAACGGTCGATTGATCTCCGATAAGCCTGGGGCAAGCGCAGGCCTAGCGCTGTGTCCGCCGACACCA
>JAAZVJ010000112.1 GCA_018623675.1 Synechococcus sp. HW_metabat.54
ATCAGGCTGCAGTCGAATTTGTGACTTGGTCCGAGCATCACGCCCATGAGCAGGCCTTGCATCAAGCTGCTCTTGGGCAGATCGAGGATCATCCCGATCTCAAGGACGGTGCCAGTGCTGCGGCGCAGCAAAGGGTCTGGGCCAAACGCCAAGGCCATCAAAAGCGCTTGCACGACAGCGCCATGGCACAGCTTCGCCATTCAGCCTGAACTCCCAATAAAAAACCCCTGCCTTGGCAGGGGCTTGTGCTCATGTTTGCAGCGACGCTGATCAGGCGTCGTAGTACATGGTGAATTCGTGGGGGTGAGGACGCTGGCGCAGCTGCTGAACTTCCTCGTACTTGATGTCGATCCAGTTGTCGATGAAGTCTTTGGTGAAGACGCCACCTTCCAGCAGATAGTTGTGATCAGCGCGCAGAGCTTCCAGAGCACCATTCAAGGATGCGGGAACTGTGGCGATCTTGGCCAGCTCATCGGCGGGCAGTTCGAACAGGTCAACGTCCACGCCATCGCCTGGATCGATCTGGTTTTTGATGCCGTCGATACCGGCCATCATCATGGCGCTGAAGGCCAGATAAGGATTGGCCAGGGCGTCGCCTGAACGGAATTCCAGGCGCTTGGCCTTCGGGCTGGGGCCGGTCAGGGGGATGCGCACCGCTGCGGATCGGTTGCCTTCGGAGTACACCAGGTTCACAGGTGCTTCGAAGCCGGGCACCAGGCGCTTGTAGCTGTTGGTGGTGGGGTTCGTGAAGGCGAGGAAAGAGGGAGCGTGCTTCAGGATGCCGCCGATGTACCAGCGCGCAGTCTGGGACAGGTTGGCGTAGGTGCCTTCACCGAAGAACAGAGGGGCGCCAGCCTTCCAGAGGCTCTGGTGCACGTGCATGCCACTGCCGTTGTCGGCAAAGATCGGCTTGGGCATGAAGGTGGCAGTTTTGCCGTACTTCTTGGCCACATTGCGCACGACGTACTTGTACGTCATGACGTTGTCGGCGGCCTGGATCAGTTCGGCGAACTTCATTCCCAGCTCGTGCTGAGCAGTCGCCACTTCATGGTGTTGCTTCTCGATAGGTACGCCGAGAGAGCCCATGGTCAGCAGCATTTCGCTGCGGATGTCCTGTGAGGTGTCGTTAGGGGCGACAGGGAAGTAGCCCTCTTTCAGCTGAATCTTGTTGGCGAGGTTGCCGCCTTCTTCAACCCGATTGGTGTTCCAGGGAGCTTCGATCGAATCGACGCTGTAAGAGCAGGAGCCATTGCTGCTCTCGTAGCGAACGTCGTCGAACAGGAAGAACTCGGGCTCAGGGCCAAAGAAGGCTGTATCGGCAAGGCCGGTGCTGCTCAGGTAGTTGAGGGCCTTCTGTGCGAGTGCGCGAGGGCAGCGCTCGTAGGGCTCGCCCGTGCGCGGATCCATGATCGAGCAGATCATGCTCAGCGTTTTGTGCCGGTAGAAGGGATCGATCCACGCAGAGTTGGGATCGGGCACCATCGCCATGTCGGAGGCATTGATGGCTTTCCATCCGCGGATTGAAGAGCCGTCGAAAGCGAGTCCGTCCCGGAAGGCGTCCTCATCGAGAAGGTCAGTGCACACGGTGAGGTGTTGCCACTTTCCGTGCAGGTCAGTGAACTTGAGGTCAATCAGTTCAATGCCTTCGTTCTTAATCGTGTTGAGAACGTCCTGTGCGGTCTTGCCCATGGGATCCAGTCAGGCTCACCTATGTGTGACGAGTCGAACGTAAACACCCCTCAGCCCGCTTTTTGTATCAAGAAGCACACTTTTGCCGTTGGTCCCCTTGCCCCGCCTAGAAGTGCTCTCTTGGTAACCGTTTCTGTCAACTTGATCACATCGCAGCTCCCGGCGGGGTTCTGAGCCGATCGATGGTGTTACGTTTCAGCCTGACACCGTCTATGCCTTCGCCATGCGTGATGCAATCACCGGGTTGATCGGTCGCTATGACCAGCTCGGTCGCTATCTCGATCGCAATGCCATAGACAGCATTGATGGCTACCTCGGTGAAGCCGCGCTTCGGCTTCAGGCCGTTGAGCTCATCAATCGTGAAGCGGCTGAAATTGTGCGTGAGGCGAGCCAGCGTCTCTTCAAGGGAGATCCAGAACTGCTTCTCCCCGGTGGTAACGCCTACACCACCCGTCGCTTGGCAGCCTGCCTGCGTGACATGGATTACTTCCTTCGTTACGCGAGCTATGCCCTGGTGGCCGGTGACAGCACCATCCTCAATGAGCGTGTCCTCAACGGTCTTGATGACACCTACAAGAGCCTCGGTGTGCCAACGGGTCCCACCGTTCGAAGCATCGTGCTTTTGGCAGATGTGATCTGCGAGATGCTTGTGGCAGAAGGTGTTTCCATCGACAGCACTGTTGTTGTGCGCCAGCCCTTTGAGCACATGGCGAGTGGTCTTGCAGCGACCGATGTGCGCCAGCGCTGATCCCGTTGCAATCCCTTATCAACTCACGGGTGTGGTGACCTGACTGCGTAGGCTGCATCCCACGATTCGCATCTTGGGCCTTGGCGACACCGTTCTCCCATCCCCCGGTTGATCAACGCCATCGCACCTCTTTGGCGCCGATCGCCACGCCCGATCGACTTCTCCTCGGCCCAGGCCCTTCAAACGCCCACCCCACAGTTCTTCAGGCGCTTTCGCGTACGCCCATCGGTCACCTCGACCCTCTGTACGTGGAGTTAATGGCCGAGGTTCAGGAACTGCTGCGTTACGCCTGGCAGACCGATAACCGCCTCACTCTTCCGATGAGTGGCACCGGCAGTGCCGCCATGGAAGCCACCCTCGCCAACACCGTTGAGCCCGGCGATCGTGTGCTGGTTGCGGTGAAGGGCTACTTCGGAAATCGTCTTGTTGATATGGCAGGCCGCTACCGCGCCGATGTGCGGGTGGTGGAAAAGCCCTGGGGTGAAGCCTTTTCGTTGGAGGAGCTGGAGGCTGCTCTGATCGAGCACAAGCCGGCGATCCTTGCCATGGTTCATGCCGAAACGTCCACTGGCATCTGCCAGCCAATGGACGGAGTCGGCGACCTTTGCAGACAGCACAACTGCTTGTTGCTTCTTGACACCGTGACATCCCTGGGGGGGGTGCCCCTGTTCTTGGATGACTGGAAGGTCGATCTTGCCTACAGCTGCAGTCAGAAAGGATTGAGCTGCCCTCCCGGCCTTGGTCCATTCACCATGGGGCCCCGTGCTGAGGAAAAGCTGGCAGCCCGCAAGGACAAGGTGCCCAACTGGTACCTGGATGTGTCATTGCTGAACCAGTACTGGGGAAGCAACCGGGTGTATCACCACACCGCACCGGTGAATATGAACTTCGGCATGCGTGAAGCCTTGCGTTTGCTTGCTGAGGAAGGGCTCGAGCAATCCTGGGCGCGTCATCGCAACAATGCTGAGGCCCTTTGGGCCGGTCTTGAAGGCATGGGGCTGGTCATGCATGCTCCGGAGGAGTTGCGTCTGCCGACCCTCACCACCGTGCGCATTCCTGAGGGTGTGGATGGCAAGGCCTTCTCCCAGCATCTTCTCGATCACCACGGCATTGAGGTCGGTGGTGGCCTCGGCACCCTGGCCGGCAAGATCTGGCGTATTGGCCTGATGGGTTACAACTCAACCCCGGAGAACGTGAACCGTCTGCTCAATCTCTTTGAAACTGAGCTGCCGAAGTTCCGCCAGCCTGCCGCCGCCGCTGCCTGAACCACTGAGCCAGCAATGTGCTGGCTTCAGTTTCCATCACGCCGGCGATCACGGTCATGTGGTGATGGGCACTGGCATGGCTGCTGAGATCGATCGTGCCACCCATGGCTCCTCTCTTCGGATCTCTGGCGGCGTAGATCACCTGGCCCATGCGGGCTTGAACCAGAGCACCTGCGCACATCGGGCAGGGCTCAAGCGTGACCATCAAGGTGCAGTCGTTAAAACGCCAGTCCCCTCGCAATCGAGCTGCCTGACGGAGCGCTACCAGTTCAGCGTGTCCGAGGGGGTCCTGGTCGGTTTCACGGATGTTGCCCCCGAAGCCAATACAACGGGCTTCACTGTCCAGAACGATGGCACTCACCGGCACTTCTCCTTGTCGTCCGATGGCCTCGGCCCTCCGCAAGAGTCGGCCCATCCAGAAGCGTTGTTGTTGATCTGTCAGGGAGACCGGTGAGTTCAAAACTCGAGACTTCGATCCTTGCTTCGGTCAATGTGCCATCACGGTGGAGAATGAACGCTGTTGATTGCGAGTCCTTGGTCGGCCAACTGCAGCCTTCGACCACCGAGCAGCTCGCTCCTTTTGCGTCTCCGTTGCAGCTCGACCCTGAGCTGGAAGCGTTCCTGCATCAGGCCGCTACCCAGTTGTGTCAGTGGCTCGGCAGTGCGAACGCTGGCAGCCCTCTACCCAGTTTGTCGGTACTTCCCGATGTGGCGCCTGCCGCCCAAGGGCTTGGCGTGCCTCAGTTGCTGGAGGATCTCCAGCAAGTCATGGATGGCTCTTTCCAGCCTTCCCACCCAGGTGCTCTCGCTCACCTCGACCCACCTCCTGTCACCGCCTCGATCGCAGCTGACCTGATCTGTGCGGGC
>JAAZVJ010000113.1 GCA_018623675.1 Synechococcus sp. HW_metabat.54
AAAACACATCGCTCCAAGGGAATTTCATACGACAGTTCTCCCATCGTTGAAGTGGGGAGAGAACGACATGGCCTCTCTGGCAGCCGGTCTCGCTGAATCACAGCGTCGCCGAAGTAGTGATCCAATTAGTTGGTATCTCGCAACAATTGGTCGAATTCCCCTGCTCACGCCTGCAGAAGAGATTGAGCTGGGCAATCAAGTTCAGCAAATGATGGCGCTGACTGAAGACGGAACGATCGCTGTTGATAGCGAACAGTTCAGTTCCAAAGACCGTCGCATGATCCGCATTGGTCGCCGCGCAAAACAGCGGATGATGAAGGCGAATTTGCGCCTTGTTGTCAGTGTTGCCAAGAAATATCAAGGTAAAGGACTTGAACTTCTTGATTTGATTCAAGAGGGTTCGTTAGGGCTTGAACGTGCGGTTGAAAAGTTTGACCCCACCCGTGGTTACAAGTTCTCTACTTACGCTTTTTGGTGGATTCGTCAGAGCATGACGCGGGCGATCGCCTGCCAGTCGCGCACGATTCGACTTCCAGTGCATTTGAGTGAGCGGCTTACCACCATCCGCAAGGTGAGTCTGGATCTTGCCCACAAATTGGGTGCGATGCCGTCTCGCGTGGAGATCGCTGAAGCGATGGACATGCCCTTGGATGAGCTCGATGGTTTGCTCAGGCAAGCCCTCACCACCAGCAGTTTGGATGCCCCGGTCAATGGAGAGGAAGGCCGCAGCTTCCTCGGTGATCTGATTGCTGACAACTCCAGCGATGAGCCTCTGGCCAAAGTGGAGCAGAGCATTCATCACGAGCAGCTAGGCCGCTGGCTGAGCCACCTCAGTGATCAAGAGCAGCATGTGCTCAACCTGCGCTTCGGACTGAACGGCAACGAGCGCCACACCCTGGCTGAAATCGGACGCTTGCTGGAGGTCTCCCGTGAGCGGGTGCGTCAGGTGGAGTTGAAGGCGCTCCGCAAGCTGCGCAATCTCACACGCCGGGTTCCTCCCCAGTTCTGATCCACCGCCCATTAAAAAAGCCCCGGAGCCGGATGGCTTCGGGGCTTTTGCTTGCTGTGGACCCTGGCTTGACGATCAATCCTCAGCCCAGATGTAGCGGGTCAGTTCCGAACCATCAGGTTCTGGAGCGCTGAGGGCGAAGTCCACGCAGTCTTGAACTTCGGCATCGATTTCTTTTTCGATGGCCCGTAGGTCTTCGCTTGTGGCCAGACCACCTGACACCAGATCCCGCTCCAATGCCTTCAGCGGATCGCGCTGTGCCCAGAACTGTTTCTCTTCCTCTGCCCGGAGTTCATCGGGGTCGGCCAGGGAGTGGCCGCGGAAGCGATAGGTGAGGCACTCCAGAAGGGTGGGGCCTTCGCCTGCGCGGGCGCGGGCGACAGCACGTTCGGTGGCTGCACGCACCGCGAGCACATCCATGCCGTCGACTTCTTCTCCGGCCATGCCGAAGGATGCGGCCTTGCGCCAGATCTCTGGCTCACTGGTGGCTCGGTTGTGGTCCATACCAATGGCCCACTTGTTGTTCTCCACCACGAAGATGATGGGCAGCTTCCAAAGCTGCGCCATGTTCAAGCATTCGTAGAACTGGCCGATGTTGCAGGTGCCGTCGCCAAAAAAGGCAGCGGTCACCGCGTCACTGCCTGCTTCTCCAAGGGCTTCTCGTTTGTAGCGGCTGGTGAATGCTGCGCCCAGGGCCACAGGAATGCCTTCGCCGATGAAGGCGTAGCCACCGAGCAGGTGGTGCTCTTTGGAGAACAGGTGCATGGACCCGCCACGCCCCTTGCTACAACCCGTTTCTTTGCCGAACAGCTCGCTCATCACCTCGCGGGCGGGCACTCCAGCGCTCAAGGCATGCACGTGGTCGCGGTAGGTGCTGCAGAACCAGTCGTGCTGTCGCTTCATGGCACCGATCACGCCGGTGCTCACAGCTTCCTGGCCGTTGTACAGGTGCACGAAGCCAAACATCTTGCCCCGGTAGTACATCTCGGCGCACTTGTCTTCAAAGCGCCTGCCCAGGGTCATGTCGCGGTAAAGCGCCAGGCCAGTTTCACGGTCCACACTGGCGCGACTGGCGGTGACCAGGCTGGAAAGGCGCTCAGCATGGGCTCCAGTCAGACCACCCCCAGAGGTCGTCTTTTGGGTCTCCATCGCGATGTCTTGGCCCATGACTCGCCACTCACTTGACGACTGACTGTAAGGGGCAGCGGATGATCAATGGGCAAAAACCCTGATACTGCCTACAGTCTGCTGCCAAAGGACCGACCGCGAATTCTGGTGGTATTGCCGATCGATCATTTCCGCCTTCTTGGTGTCAGTCCTTCGGCTGAAGCGGAGACCATGCTCCGCACACTTCAATTGCGCATTGATCGGCCTCCGTCTCAAGGCTTTACCCACGAAGCCCTGCAGCAGCGGGCTGAGATGTTGCGGCTTTCGGCCGACCTGCTTACAGACCCTGCGCGACGTCAGAGCTACGAAGAAGCGCTGTTGGAATTGGGTCGTGAGCATCCAGGCGACATCGCCGGCTTGGAGTTGTCATCCACCCGCGAAGTGGCGGGCTTGATCCTGTTGTGGGAGGCCAACGCTCCCCATGAGGCCTTCCAGCTGGCCCGCCAAGCCCTGCAGCCTCCCCAAGCTCCAGCGCTCGGTAGTAATCGCGAAGCCGATCTGGCCCTTCTGGCGGCATTGGCTTGCCGTGACGCATCCCGGCAAGACCAAGAAAGCCGTCGTTACGAGTCGGCTGCTGGGCTGCTCGCTGAAGGTCTTCAATTGCTTCAAAGGCTTGGCAAGCTGCCTGATCAGCGCGAGGAGATGGAGCAGGAGCTGCAGCAGCTCGGCCCCTATCGCATTCTTGATTTGCTGAGCCGCGACCTGGCGGATGAAGTGTCGCGACAGCAGGGCCTGCAGATGCTCGATCAGCTGGTCACGCAGCGGGGTGGCCTCGAGGGCGGCACCTTCAGCGTCGAAACCTCTGTGCTGAGCCAGGGGGAGTTTGAACTCTTCTTCCAACAGATTCGTCGTTTTCTCACTGCTCAGGAACAGCTCGATCTCTATCAACGCTGGCAGCGCAGTGGCTCCACGGATGCTGCATTTCTGCAGGTGATGGCGTTGACCGCAGCAGGCTTCTCTCGCCGAAAACCGGAACGTTTAGATGAAGCAAGGAAGCAGCTCAACACCCTTGAAATTGAGGGTTTAGATCTGCGCCCCCTTCAGGGTTGCCTTGATTTGCTGCTTGGTGACGTGGACCGTGCCCAGACTCGGGTGCTGGCCTGTCCTGACGGTGACCTGCAGCAGTGGTTGATGAAGCACCCAGGCGATGACTTGGCTGCCCTGTGTGATTACTGCCGTGCCTGGTTGCGTCGGGATGTGTTGCCAGGGTTCCGCGACGTGGATGCCGAGGCGGTTGACCTCGAGGCTTGGTTCGCTGATCGGGATGTGCAGGCCTTTGTGGAGAGGCTGGAGCGGATCGAGGGGCGTCAGCTCAACCGCGGCGATGCGGCGCTCAGTTCTGAGTCGACGCCCTCTGCTGAAGCATTTACGTTCTCCAGCTTCATGGATTCCGATGGCCTGTCGCCGTTGTCTGCGCCTGAGCCTGGAATGGGGTTGATGGCGGAGTCGGACGATGACCTCATCACCGATCCAATGGGTTTGAGCTGGCGTGAGCGTCTCGCCCAGCTCCCTCGCCTGCGCTGGTCGGCTCCCGAATGGTCGTTGCCGCAGCTGTCGATTCCTGCCTTGACGCCCCCGAGCCGATCGGTGGTGGTTGGTGCGGCTGCCTTCGCTGGAGTGGTGGCTGTGGTGGCTGCGTTCAGTGTGGCGGGGTTGAAGCAGGCTTCTCGCCCAACGTCAGGCGACGGCTCCATGACCGCCGAGGTGCCGTCGTCATCGGATGGCACCGCCCCAGCCGAACGGCCGGCAACGCCGAAAGCCCAACTGCAGCCTGAGGGCACCGGTTCGCGCTTTGGGGTGTTTCTGCTTGATTCCGATCAGCCAACTGACGTTCAGCTCCAAGGGTTGCTGCAGGCTTGGCTTGATCGCAAAGCCGATGTGCTGGCGGGCGGTGCTCTGCAGAGCTCCCGCCTAGCGGATGTGGCCCGCTCTGGATTGCTGGATCAGGTGAAGGCGGAACGCAAGCGGGATGCGGCGCGTGCCACCACGCAAGTGGTGAAGGCCAAGATCACGAGGGTGAAGGTGGTGAGCAGTGCGGTGAACCGCATTGAGTTGCGCGCTCAAGTTGCTTACAGCGATGAGCGTTTGGATGCCAACGGCAAGGTGGTGGATCGCACCGCAGCCGGCACCTTGCCGATTACCTACGTGCTCGGTCGAGACGGTGATCAATGGCGCCTAGAGGCCTACTGGCGCACCAAGGGATAAGGGTCTGACGACGGGGACGACGGTCGTGGCTTTTACGATCGTCGTTTCAACGTCCGCGGATCGCTTCCATGTTCGACGAGCTGTCAGCCCGCTTTGAAGATGCGGTGAAGGGGCTGAGGGGTCAGGACACGATCTCTGAAACCAACGTGGAAGGCGCCTTGAAAG
>JAAZVJ010000114.1 GCA_018623675.1 Synechococcus sp. HW_metabat.54
CAATGTGATGGTGCCAGGACGGTTGAAGCTGGCAATGCCCCGGGCGTCGGGCAAGGTGGCATCAATCGCTTCTGTGATGGCGCCTTGTCCGAGGGCGACACCGCATCCGATGGCAGCAGCAGAGCCTGCCAGTAGGACCCAGTGACGACGGGTTCTCTTCACATCAGTTGGGTAAGAGGGCTGTGGCCGACGGCCAGGGCGGTCACCAACATCCCGAGCACCAAGAAGGGCTGGGCACTTGCCTGATACTTCACGTCGTATTCGACGGGATCACGCAGCAGCCAGATGTCTTGGAAGGTGATCTGAGGCACAACCAGAAGCACCAGCAGGACCGCTGCAAAATGCTGTCCGATCGCGATCAGAACCGCAACCATCAGAAGCTGAAAAATATCGATCATTCCGGCGCTGATCCAGCTGGCCCGCTTGATCCCAAACACCACGGGGAGGGATTGAAGACCCAGAGCGCGATCGCCCTCCACACTCTTGAAGTCGTTCACCACAGCAATTCCCAGGCCTGCCAGGCTGTAGGCCAGGGTGAGAATTGCGGTTGCCCAGGTGAGCTGCCCAAACAGGGCCTGTCCTGCCCACCAAGGAAGGGCGATGTAGCTCGCGCCAAGGGCGTAATTCCCCAGCCAGCCGTTTTGCTTGAGCTTCAGCGGGGGAGCTGAATAGATGTAGCTCACAAAAGAGCCACCCAGAGCCAGGAGGAAGACGACCGGTGTGCTGTGGTCGGCCCAGACATCAAGGCCGTAGGCCACACCCAAGCCGGCCAGAAGCAGTACCCAGATCTGCAGTTTCACCTGAAACAGGGGAATGGCTCCACTGGGAATCGGCCGATAGGGCTCGTTGATCGCGTCGATCTCGCGGTCGTAGTAGTCGTTGATGGTTTGGGTGAAACCGGCCAAGAGTGGCCCGCTCATCACCATGCAGGCAACAGCTGCAGCGAAATGATCCAGGCGCCACTCATAGTGACCGCTGGCTGCAGCACCACAAACGACCCCCCAGATCAAGGGGATCCAAGTGACGGGTTTCATCAGCTGCAGACGCAGCTTCCAAATGTTGGAGGTGCCGCTGGCACCTTTCATGCCAAGCAGTTGACGGGCGTCACTCACAGGCTTGTGCCTCAGGCAGCAGCGATTTCGTCTTCAAAAAACCAGCAGGTGGAGCCGTTGCTGAGTTCAACCACAACGCCAATCCCCTTGCCGTCGACCGTGCGGAAGTCGACAACCTTGCCGGAAGGATCCTTTTGCAGGAGCTCCACAAGTGCGGTGGGAATGCGGTCGCGAACCCGGGTGACACGCACCTCAGAACCGATGTTGATCGTCGCCTGAGACATGGCCTGCAAGGCTTGGAAAGTGCGCGTCACATTAACAGCCGCGCTCTGTGATCTCCCCACTTCGTCATGGTCGCCCTTCGCCTGATTCCCTGCCTTGATGTGGCCGATGGCCGTGTGGTGAAGGGGGTGAATTTTGTGGGTCTCCGTGATGCTGGCGATCCGGTGGAGCTGGCGTGTCGCTACAGCCAGGCTGGCGCTGATGAGTTGGTGTTTCTCGACATCGCTGCCAGCCATCAGGGGCGCGCCACCTTGGTGGACATGGTGCGTCGTACGGCTGAGCAGGTCACCATCCCGTTCACGGTGGGAGGAGGTATCTCATCGGTGGAGGGCATCACCGAACTGTTGAGGGCAGGGGCTGACAAGGTGAGCCTCAACTCATCAGCGGTGCGTGATCCGGAGTTGGTGGCCCGTGGAGCCGACCGTTTTGGCTGCCAGTGCATCGTGGTCGCCATCGACGCCCGTCGCCGTCAGCAAGGTGAGCCCGGCTGGGACGTTTATGTGAAAGGAGGCCGCGAAAACACCGGTCTTGATGTGGTCGCCTGGGCCCGCCGGGTGGCAGAGCTGGGTGCCGGGGAAATCCTCTTGACCTCCATGGACGGTGATGGCACTCAGGCGGGGTACGACCTTGAAGTGACACGGGCTGTGGCTCAGGCGGTTCCTGTGCCGGTGATTGCCTCCGGTGGTGCTGGCTGTTTAGACCACATCGCCCAAGCCTTGGACCATGGGCCTGAGGGTGGGCAGGCCTCCGCTGCGTTGCTGGCCTCGTTGCTTCACGACGGGGTGCTCACGGTGCAGGAGATCAAGCAGGACTTACTGCGGCGTGGAATGACGATTCGCCCCGCTCAGGCGTGAGGAATTTTCTAAAGTTTTTGAAGTTCTCTTACGACCCAGCAGCCCACGATGTCCGGCCTGCCGCTCATTGATCACGCCTGGGTTTTGCCGTTGGGCCTGTGCAGCACGGTGCTGGTGATCGGTCTTGTGGCCTGGGCGCTCTCGTTGATGCAGGCGGCCCTTGAGCAGCGTGAGTTTTCCTTGATGTTGGCGGGTTGCCTGGTTTGTTCTGCAGCTATTGGGCTCACCTTGGTGATGGTGATGACTCTCAACGGCATGCCCGTTTAAGCCTTCATTGTGTGTTGAATCTGGGGCTTGAACTGCGCTGATGCTTGTGAAGCCAGGTGATCCTGACGCTGTTGAACAGCTGTTTAACGACGTCGCTCCTCGTTACGACCGTCTCAACGATCTGTTGAGCCTGGGTTTGCATCGTCAGTGGAAACGTCAGCTGTTGGCGTGGCTGCAGCCCCAGGTGGGTGAGCGCTGGATCGATCTCTGTTGTGGCACTGGAGATTTGGCGTTGTCCCTTGCGCGGGTGGTGCGCCCATCAGGGGTTGTGGTGGGTCTGGATGCGGCCGCAGCTCCCCTCGAACTTGCGGAACAGCGTCGTGCTCTGGAGCCCTGGTTGGATGTGGAGTGGCTTCATGCAGATGCCCTCAAGACTGGTTTGCCC
This sequence comes from Synechococcus sp. HW_metabat.54, assembly GCA_018623675.1. Taxonomy (GTDB): domain Bacteria; phylum Cyanobacteriota; class Cyanobacteriia; order PCC-6307; family Cyanobiaceae; genus Synechococcus_C. The sequence goes on from JAAZVJ010000114.1 coordinate 2,841, forward strand.
GGCGCCAGTTTTGATGGGCTGGTGATGGCCTATGGCTTGCGCAACCTGGCCGATCCCGTCGTGGGTTTTCAGGAAATGCGCCGGTTGCTGAAGCCGGGAGGTCGGGCCGGAGTGCTCGATTTCAATCGCTTGCCGGAGGCCAGTTGGTCGGCCGCTTTCCAGCGTCTTTATCTGCGCCGCATTGTGGTGCCGGCTGCTGCCCTGGCTGATTTGGAGCCGCAGTACGCCTACCTCGAAGACAGTCTCAAGTGCTTTGCGACCGGTCCGGAACAGGAAGCGATGGCTCGGGAGGCGGGTTTTCAAAAGGCTCGGCATCGCCCCTTGGTGGCCGGCCAGATGGGGCTGCTTCTGCTGGAGAACTAGTAAGTCTTGAGATGAGTCGCTTGCGACAAGGGTGGTTGGGAGATTAGAAAGAAATCCTTAAGACGTGGAATCGCTCGATGGCTTTTCCCCTCCCCGCTTTGTTGGCCTCCATTGAGGATCTGCTGGTGGAGGTGCAGTGGTTGGACGGGATGATCTTGGTCACCGACGCTCAGCGTGCCTCCTTCGTGTCCTTCTCTCAGGTGGATCCGGTGTTGCGCCGTTTGAGGGCAAAGCCCAAGGGCATGCAAGTGGCGGAAAAACTCTGCATGTCGTTGTTGGAGTCGCACGGCAAAGCCGGCTCCAAGCCTGTGCTGGTGTTTCAGGCCGATGGCAGTTTCTGGCTGGGAATGATGGGCGCCAGTCGCAGCAATCCCCACCGCCATCACGCCATCGCCCACCTGCATCGCTGCCTGGCCCAAAGCGGCTGAGGAACCCCTGGCGGGAGAATGGTTGATAACCAATCCGCCGCGGATGCATTTCCAGGACATCATCAGCACCCTCAACCGTTTCTGGGCGGATCAGGGTTGTCTGTTGCTGCAGCCCTACGACACGGAAAAAGGTGCTGGCACGATGAGCCCCCACACGGTGCTGCGGGCGATTGGTCCGGAGCCTTGGGCGGTGGCCTATCCCGAGCCCTGTCGCCGCCCCACCGATGGGCGCTACGGCGATAACCCCAATCGGGCGCAGCATTATTTCCAGTACCAGGTGCTGATCAAGCCCTCTCCTGATGGCATTCAGGAGACCTATCTCGCCTCCTTAGAGGCGCTGGGGATTAAGGCGGCGGATCACGACATCCGCTTTGTGGAGGACAACTGGGAGTCCCCGACCCTCGGTGCCTGGGGTGTGGGCTGGGAGGTGTGGCTGGATGGCATGGAAGTCACCCAGTTCACCTACTTCCAGCAATGCGGCGGTATCGATTGCCGACCTGTGTCGATCGAGATCACCTATGGCCTCGAGCGTCTGGCCATGTATCTGCAAGACGTGGAGAGCATTTGGGATCTCAGCTGGAATGCTGAGCGCAAGTACGGCGATATCTGGCTTCCCTTTGAGAAAGGCCAGTGCCACTACAACTTCGAAGCCTCTGATCCCGAGCGCCTCAAGCAGCTGTTTGCCATTTACGAGGCGGAAGCGGCGGATCTGATTGAGAAGGCGTTGCCCGCCCCAGCACTGGATTTCGTGCTCAAGTGCTCGCACACCTTCAATCTCCTGGAGGCCCGTGGCGTGATTTCGGTGACGGAGCGCACCGCCACCATCGCCCGCATCCGCAACCTGGCCCGCAAGGTGGCTGAGGCCTGGCTTGCGGAACGGGAAGCACTGGGATTCCCACTGCTCAA
>JAAZVJ010000115.1 GCA_018623675.1 Synechococcus sp. HW_metabat.54
ATCTGTGCGCGAGTCGATTGAAAAACTCCAGGAGTTGATTGATCTCCTTGATGGTAAAAAGAAATAGTTCTTGCTCTTTGTTGGTAAGTAATTGAAAGGCTTTCACCTTTCTTTGAAAACATTAAAAAAGCCCTGATGCAGATCACATCAGGGCTTTTTTGTTGCTGAACCAAGAATCGATCAGGCGATCTCAGCGAAGCTTTCGCGGAACGCTTCAATGGTGGCGTCGATATCGGCATCGGAGTGGGCCAGGGAGGTGAAGCCTGCTTCGAAGGCGCTTGGTGCCAGATAAACACCGCGCTCCAGCATGGCGCGATGCAGCTTGCCAAATCGTTCGGAGTCGGTTGCTTTCGCTTCTTCGAAGTTGCGCACCGGGCCGTCACAGAGGAAGAAGCCAAACATGGCGCTGACGCTGCCGCCTGTGATGGGCAGGCCTGCATCCCGTGCGGCACCCTTGATCCCGTTGATCAGACGCTCGGTGGATGCGGTGAGCTTCTCGTAACTGCCGGGTTGCTTGAGGAGCTCGAGGGTTTTAATGCCAGCGGTCATGGCCAGAGGGTTGCCACTCAACGTTCCCGCCTGATACATGGGGCCAGCGGGCGCCACCATTTCCATGATGTCTTTGCGTCCGCCGTAGGCACCCACAGGCAGGCCGCCACCGATCACCTTGCCCATGGTGGTGAGGTCAGGGGTGACACCGAAATGGGCTTGAGCGCCGCCATAGCTGATGCGGAAACCGGTCATCACTTCGTCGAAGACGAGCAGGGCACCGTGTTCCTTGGTGATTTCACGCAGGCCTTCCAGGAAGCCAGGCTCTGGTGTGATGAAGCCGGCATTGCCCACAATCGGCTCGAGAATCACGCCCGCAATGGCATCGGGGTTTTCAGCGAACAGCTGCTTGACCGCTTCGAGGTCGTTGTAGGGAGCAGTGAGAGTGTTGGCGGTGGTGCTGCGGGGGACGCCGGGGGAGTCGGGAAGCCCCAGGGTGGCAACGCCGGAGCCGGCCTTCACCAGGAACATGTCGGCGTGGCCGTGATAGCAGCCCTCGAACTTGATCACCTTGTCGCGACCGGTGTAGGCGCGAATCAGGCGCAGCACAGCCATGCAGGCCTCGGTGCCGCTGTTGACGAAGCGCACCATCTCAACGCTGGGTACAGCGTCGATCACCATTTCCGCCAGGGTGTTTTCCAGGGCGCAAGGTGCACCAAAGCTGGTGCCTTTCTCGATGGCTTCCTGGAGAGCGCTGATCACTTCAGGGTGGGCATGGCCACAAATGGCGGGCCCCCAGCTGCCGATGTAGTCGATGTATTTATTGCCGTCAACGTCCCAGGCATAGGGGCCCTTGACGCGGTCAAACACGATTGGCTGGCCGCCCACCGATTTGAACGCCCGCACCGGCGAGCTCACGCCACCAGGCATCAGGCTCTGAGCAGCGCTGAAGATGGCCTGGGAGTGGCTGGTGTTCAGGGTGGGAGCAGTCACAGGGACGGATGCCAAGGGGCAGTTGCAAACCGTGGGTCATCTTGACCCAAAACGGTGACTTCCGACTGATCTGTGACCGAAGCAGTACTGCTTTGTTGGCGGGTCTGCCAACATTGGCCCAGGTGAATAGGCGGGTCTTGATCCACGACTGGGCAGCCCTGGACAGAGATCTGAGCCGGTTGCTCCCGTCCGGTGCTGTGGTGCGTAAGCGGCAGGAATTGCTCGCCTATGACTGTGATGGTTTGACAATTGACCGTCATCAACCGCCCCTGGCCGTGCTTCCTCGCAGCACTGAAGAGGTGGCAGCCATTCTTCGCTGTTGCCATCAGCACGGCGTTCCATTCGTTGCCAGGGGAAGCGGAACGGGACTTTCCGGTGGTGCTTTGGCGGAGCAGGAGGCTCTGCTGGTGGTCACCAGTCGCATGCGTCAGATCCTCAACGTGGATCTGAACAATCAGACAGTGACCGTTCAGCCAGGCGTGATCAATAGCTGGGTGACCCGCGCCGTGGCTGGTGATGGCTTCTATTACGCCCCCGATCCCTCAAGCCAGGTGGTGTGCAGCATCGGCGGCAATGTTGCTGAGAACTCCGGTGGGGTGCACTGCCTTAAGTACGGGGTCACCAGCAATCACGTGCTGGGTTTGGAGGTGGTGCTCCCCGACGGCACGATCACAACGCTTGGCTCCGATCTGGCGGAGTCTTGTGAGTTGGATCTGCGTGGTGCCTTTATCGGCAGTGAAGGCACCCTGGGCATTGCCACGGCAATCACCCTGCGGCTGTTGCGAGCTCCTGAACGGGTGAGTGTGTTGCTGGCCGATTTCCCGACCATGGAGGCGGCTGGTGATGCCGTGCGTCGGGTGACCGCAGCAGGGGTGTTGCCGGCGGGCATGGAAATCATGGACAACTTCATGATCAATGCGGTCAACGACCTCTTTGGTCACGACGAGTACCCGCGGGATGCGGCGGCAGTGTTGTTGATCGAACTGGATGGTCAGGCCGCTGAAGTTGCCGTGGCCTCCGACCGTGCCGAAGCTCTCTGCGTCGAAGCTGGTGCCCGCGCTGTGCGGCGGGCCGAGGAGGCGGCCGATCGTGCTCTGCTCTGGAAAGGTCGCAAGTCAGCGTTTGCTGCTGTCGGCCAGATTTCGCCGACCTATTACGTCCAAGACGGTGTGGTCCCCCGCAGCAGCCTGCCCAAGGTGTTGGCGGCCATTGAAGGGCTCAGCCGGCAGCATGGGCTTCCGGTGGCCAATGTGTTCCACGCCGGAGACGGGAATCTGCATCCATTGATCCTTTATCGCCGGGATGACCCCGGCGTGGATCAGCGGGTGAAAGACCTGGGGGCCGCGATCCTCCGGGAGTGCTTGGCCGTTGGGGGCAGCATCACCGGTGAACACGGTGTGGGATCGGATAAGCGTTGTTATCTCGATTGGATGTTTACCCCTGAGGATCTCGCCGTGATGCGACGCCTGCGCTTGGCGTTTGACCCTGCCGGTGTTGCCAACCCTGGGAAGATCTTCCCCACCCCGACCACCTGTGCTGAATCTGCCCGACGTCAGGTGACGTTGCCTAGCGGATCGACTGCAGTGGCGTTCTGATCGGCAGCCGCTTCAGGCTTCTGAGCCCCAGTCGTCGTCACCCCAGCTCTCCTCCTCGTCATCAGCGGGGGGCCAGCACAGATCCACCACCACAGGAGCATGGTCGCTGGGTTGCTCTTTGCCGCGCTCCTGCTTGTCGATCACGCAGCTTCGTGCTGTAGGGAGCAGGTCTTCAGAAAGGTAGATGTGGTCGATTCGCCAACCGTTATCGCGGTTCCATGCCCCGCTGCGGTAGTCCCACCAGCTCCAGTGCCCGGCATCTGGCTCGAACATCCTGAAGACATCCACCATCGTTTCGCCAAGGGCCTCCTTCAGGGCTGAACGTTCGGCATCGGTGGCCATGATTCCCCCGGTCAGTCGGTCTGGGTCATGGATGTCGCGGGCTTCCATTCCGATGTTGAAGTCACCCACCACGCACAGCGGTTCATCCCTCTGACGCGCTGCCTCCAGATAGCGTTTCAGGCAGCCCAGCCATCGCAACTTGTAGGGGTATTTGTCCGAACTGAGTGAAGAGCCATTCGGTACGTAGAGATTCACCACCCGAACCCCATCGAGCAGGGCGCTGATCACACGCTTTTGCTCGCCCAGTTCCACGGCCTCAGGGTCGTTCGCTAGCTCACCGCAAAAACCGCTGCGCACATCGTCGAGGGGTTCGCGGCTGAGCAAGGCAACGCCGTTGTACGACTTCTGACCGTGGAAGTTCACTTGATAACCAACGGCTTCGAAGGCAGCGACGGGAAACAAAGGGTCGTCCACCTTGGTTTCCTGTAGGCACAGCAGATCGGGTTGATGGGTTTCCAGCCAGGCCAGCACGTGCTCCAGGCGGGTGCGGACGGAATTGACGTTCCAGCTGGCGATCAGCACGGTATTCCTTAAACCGAGGGTGACATTTAGCATCAGCCGAAACTGGGAGTTCGACGATGCCCGTAATCCAACGACTCGCACTCCTCGGTGCTGCTCCTTTGATTGCCTTCAGTGCCGGTTCCGCTTGCGCGCAATCGCCGTTGTCGGGCTATCAGACACCTGCAGAGCAGGAGATCTACAACACTGAACCCGGCAAGCCCAAGGGTTCAGTGCTGGATGCCACCAATCCCATGGACCTGCTCAATCGTTTGCGTCAGGCCAATTCCATGAATGACGCCACGGATCCCTCTGATGCCATTGATGCGGCTCTTAAGGGGTGGGACGCTCAGACTCCTTAAGGGGTTCAGTCGCTGCTGTCCCACTGGATGGGCTGGTCTGATTGGTGATCACTCCCCAGCGTGCGGCCAGTGCATCGATCGCTTGGGTCTCTGCGTTCGCGGCGAGTTGGCGCTGACGCGCCGTGGCGAGCAATTGAAGAGCTTCCCCTCGTTTGCCCCGTTCCTGCATCAATAACGCCTGGGCCATGAAGGGCCGGGCGTCCTTGGGGTTGTCTTCGCC
>JAAZVJ010000116.1 GCA_018623675.1 Synechococcus sp. HW_metabat.54
ATGCCTCGGCCGAGGAAGTGGCGGTAAGCCAGTTCCACCACGCGGCTGTTCACGAAGCGGTCGTGGAATTGTTGGCGGTATTCCTTGCAGCGTCCGAGTGCACGAATGAACTCGCGCATCGAGATCTTGCCTTGCACCAACTGAGACGCCTCAGAGGAGCAGGGGGCTTGGGAATAGCCCTTGGCGATATCGCGCTCAAAAATCTGGCGATAGGCAGCGCGCACAATCTCTTGGCGCTCGTTGCCGCTCATGGAGGGCTTGATGCTGTAGCGCTGTGCGCCGCCCTGGGCTGCCAACGCATAGATGGCAGGCAACTGCAAGCCCTGGCTTTGCTTGCTGCCGAGCTTTTGCCGTGTTGATGGTGTGGCGACCGCCAGCTCTTTCAGCAGCACGTTGAAGCAGTCGATGGCCATCCGACGTGCTTCCGGGCGATCGCTCAACAGCGAAGCGGCTGCAGCGCGCATCTCTTGAAGTGCGACGTTGGTGGCTGCCAGCGAACAACCCTTTTCCAGAACATCGCGGAGCCCTCGGGTGTTGACCGAGAGGATGCTGGGGTCGCCAGCTACCAGGGAATAGCCCACGTAGCGCAGGAACCAACCGAGATCGCGCACCGATTTGCGCATGCGTTCCGGGCCGTACTTGGCCACGCTGATCGGTGAGAAGCCTGTGGGGAGAACGACCCTTACATCGGCATCTTCGTTATTTCCGCGCAGCAGTCGTGTGAGGGCATTGCCCTGCTTCACAGTTGCGCTGGTGCCGGTGAACGTTTCAACCGAACGTTGGAACGCCACCTGGTCCGCAGCCAGAACAGTGCCGTCCGCCTTGGTGATCTCACCGCGGGTTAAGGGGGCTTCTAAAAACGACAGCGGAGTGCCGCCAGCGAAAATACGGTTGGCAGCCCGGGCCACGATCGCCTCGGCATTGGTGGCCAGGATCTCGGCCGCCTGAATCCTGTCTTGGCCGCTGCGGAAAAAGGTGATGAGGTTGTCAAGCTCCCCACCGTCGGGGAAGCGATCTTGCTGTTCAGCTTGGCGAACGCTCGAAAGGGGCAGGGTGTCGAAGAGCTGGGGCGAAACCCTTGGGCTGCCGCTGCTGGCGGTCACGGTCATGAACAAGGCAAGCCAGATCGCGCCACATTACGGCTCGCATCACAGGCTTCTTGGCTGCCATGAACAAATATTTGCAGGGATTGGGATCAGCGCCCTAACAGGGGGCTCACCCGTGAAATGCTCGGCTGACCTTCACGGCTCTCGCGTCCACGTTCCTGCCCGATGCCCAAACCCTCAACGGATGCTGCAACCCCTGTGGTCAGCGCCTTTTACGACCGCTTCCCTTACCCAGGCGACCCTCTTCAGGATGGTCCCCCGCCCGGGTACAACTGGCGATGGAACCTCCGAAGTGTTCATCAAGCGGTGCTTGGGGTCTCCAGGCCCAGGCCCATAAGTGCTCCGGCTCCAAAAATTCTTGATGCTGGCTGTGGCACCGGTGTGACCACCGATTACCTCTGCCATCTCAATCCAGGGGCTGACGTACTTGCCGTGGACATCAGCCCAGGGGCACTTGATGTGGCGCGTGAGCGACTTCGACGTTCCGGCGCAGCGACGGTTGTGTCGTCGCTGCGTCAGGAGCAACGGAGCCTGCTGGATCTCCAGGGCGAGGGACCGTTTGATTACATCAATTCCGTTGGGGTGCTGCACCATCTCGACGATCCCTCTGCAGGGCTCAAGGCCCTGGGGGATCTGCTTGCGCCAAACGGTTTGCTGCATCTTTTCCTTTACGCCGATGCAGGTCGCTGGGAAATCCATCGGGTGCAGAGGGCGTTGACGCAGCTTTCTGTTGGCACAGGTGATGAAGGGCTCGCTTTGGGGCGTCAGTTGTTTGAAGACCTGCCCGCAGAGAACCGTTTGCGCCGCCATCACGAGCAGCGCTGGTCTGTGGACTGCGCGCCTGATGCGAACTTCGCGGACATGTACCTGCATCCTCAGGAAACCAGTTACAACCTGCGGGGGTTGCTGGGGTACTTGAAAGCGTCGGGTCTGCATTTCGCCGGTTTTTCCAATCCCGACGTTTGGGATCCGGCCAGGCTCCTAAAAGGCGAGCTGCTGGAGCGTGCCCGCAGCCTCCCTCAACTTGATCAATGGTTGCTGGTGGAGGAGCTGGATCCGGATATCAGCCACTTTGAATTTTTTGTCAGCCCTCAGGCCGTGTCCTGTGAGCGGTGGGATGACGATCAGTTGTTGCTCAATGCCACTGCAGAGCGCCAGCCCTGCCTGTGGGGATGGCCCTCCACCAGCATGCTCGGACCGGACCTGGAGCCCCTCAGCGTTGATCCTGAAGCGCTTGAGCTCTTGAAGGCTGTCGATCAGCAGCCGGGGACCCCCCTGCATGCCCTTGGTTTTGGTGACCAGACCCTTGCCCTGGTGCGTCAGTTGCTGGAGCGTCGTCTGCTGCTTCTGAGCCCTGGATCTCCGTGATTCGTCTGTAGCGCGTGATAGATTCCGCGCGCTTTCTCAGGCGCTGTTTGCAGGCATTGCCTTCCACAGACCAGGGCGGGGAACTTCCCCTTTCCGACAACGGTATGGAGGATTACGCACGTCTGCAACGTCGCCTGATGCTGGCCACGTTGGTCGTCTCTTTGTTCGCCGCCCTTGTGACGGCACTCCGATTCGACCTCCACGTGGCTCGCAGCCTGTTGGTCGGAGCCTTTGCAGGTCTTCTTTACCTGCGACTGCTCGCCCGCAGCGTGGCCCGGCTCGGCGGAGGATCCCGTCAGGTTGGTCGCTTCCAGTTGGTGGTGCCGATGCTTCTCATCGTTGCTTCGTCACGCCTCCCTCAACTGGATTTGCTACCCGCCTTTCTCGGTTTTCTTCTGTACAAGCCCGCATTGATCGTTCAGGCCGTCATTGACGGCTGAGTCCGCGCAACCCCCCGCATTCATGGCTCTCGTGCCTTTCCCCCTTCCCTTTGCCGAACTGGAGGTTGGCCAGCATCTGTACTGGCAGATCGGCAACCTCAATCTCCACGGCCAGGTGTTTCTCAGCTCCTGGGTGGTGATCGGCATCCTGCTCGCCTTGGTGGTGAGCGGCACCCGCAAGATGGAACGCGATCCCAAGGGAGTTCAAAACCTTCTGGAGTTTCTCTGGGATTACCTGCGCGATCTGGCCCGTGAGCAAATTGGCGAGAAGGCCTACCGCGATTGGCTTCCCTTCGTGGGAACCCTGTTCCTGTTCATCTTCGTGTGCAACTGGGGTGGTGCTCTGATCCCCTGGCACGTGATTGAGCTCCCGAATGGCGAACTGGGTGCCCCCACTGCCGACATCAACACCACTGTGGCGATGGCCTTGCTGGTGTCGTTGTCCTACTTCTATGCCGGCCTGAGCCGGAAGGGACTTCGCTACTTCGAGTACTACGTGGAGCCGACCCCGATCATGCTCCCGTTCAAGATCATCGAAGACTTCACCAAGCCCCTGTCCCTCTCCTTCCGTCTGTTCGGAAACATCCTTGCTGACGAACTGGTGGTGGCTGTGCTGGCATTCCTGGTGCCTGTTCTGGTGCCTCTTCCGGCCATGTTCCTTGGCCTGTTTACCAGTGCGATTCAGGCGCTGATCTTTGCGACCCTTGCCGCCAATTACATCGGCGAGGCTGTTCACGAAGAGGCCCACTAGGCCTCAGCACTTTCGCCGGCCCCCGGCGATCTGCTAAACACTTCGCGCGCAGGTCCGGGTGGAACCGGGCCCACACTCTTTCGAGAGCGTGTCCCGGGCGCGTTATGCCCATCCGCGCTGTTCCGGCGCCCTTCCATCTCGCATTTCTCCAATGAGCGATCTGACTTCTGCCGCTTCCGTACTGGCCGCCGCTCTGGCTGTCGGCCTCGCCGCCATCGGCCCTGGTATCGGTCAGGGCACCGCAGCCGGTCAGGCTGTCGAAGGCATCGCCCGCCAGCCCGAAGCTGAAGGCAAGATCCGCGGCACCCTGCTGCTCTCCCTGGCCTTCATGGAAGCTCTCACCATCTACGGCCTGGTTGTGGCTCTGGTGCTTCTGTTCGCCAACCCCTTCGCCGGCTGATCTCAGATCGCAGGGTCGCCACTTCGGTGGCGACCCCTTTGCATCTGATTCCACTGTCCAGCTTCGTTCCAGCGCTCCTCTTCCATGACCTGGCTTCTGCTCGCTGAAGCAGGGGTTCCGGAGGGAGGTCTTTTTGACCTCGATGCCACTCTGCCGCTGATGGCGGTTCAGGTGGTGCTCCTCACCCTCCTGCTCAATTCCCTCTTCTTCCGTCCGGTCGGCAAGGTCGTGGAAGATCGTGAGGGGTATATCACCACCAGCCGTGCTGATGCCAAGCAGAAGCTTGCTCAGGTCGAGCGTCTGGAGGCTGATCTCACCGAACAACTCCGCGGTGCCCGTCAAGCAGCTCAGGCTGCAATTGTTGAGGCTGAGCAGGAAGTTGATCGTCTGTATCGCGAGGCTCTGGCCCAAGCGGAAGCTGAAGCCAA
>JAAZVJ010000117.1 GCA_018623675.1 Synechococcus sp. HW_metabat.54
CACCAGGTCTTTTTCCAGTTCCGCCGTCTGTCGGCGGCGGTTGCTGATGCGCACCACTTGGCGCTCTTGAAGGCCATCAAGAAGCTTTTGTTCTTGGTTTGGCGTTAGCAGTGACCAGGCCACGGCCTCACCGGCTCCGCGCAATCCCAACTTCACCTTCTCTTTCTGGCGAACGCTTGGGCGGTCCTTGCCATCGTTGAGGAGCGAACTGAGCACCAGTTGATTGATGAGATCGGTGCTGTGAAGAGTTGGGCAGCACCAGGGTGCACCTGCGCGCAAACCGGTTGCAGAGCTGTTGTCCTCTGCACTGGCGTCCTCGTTCTCCGAGCCGATGTCCGTCTCACTGTCTGCTTGGGCTGGTGCAGTCACCAAGCGCACGGTCGGATCACTGAGGGCCTGGCGTAACTGCAGGTCGAGCATCCGACGCAGTGCATTGCCCTTGAACGCTTGCGCGAGATCCGCGGCTGAAGGCGTTCCATCGTCATCCAGTTGCAAGGGCAGATCCAAGGCGATGGCCGTTTTGGCCACATCCGTGAGGGTGGATGCGTCTGGCTCTGGCGCCTCAAGCACCAGGGCCGGCAAGTTCAGGGCGGATGCATGCTCGGCCCAACACCAATCAGCGGCACGGATCAACACCGCGAGGATTGCGTTGGGGTCGTCTTCGTTGAGGGGTGCAAGCCACTGGTGACGACAGGCGTCGGGTTTGGCGAAACGCAGATCGCCGAGGCTGTCCAAGGCCGGAACCGGCAGGTCGAGTTCAATGCCTCCGTTTCTGCAGAACTGCTGATGCAGGCTGCGGGCGCAGAAGAGCAGTGTTTCCAGTTGCCCCAGCTGATCCTTGATGGGTTTCAGTGCTGCAGGCACCGTGCGGGCCTTGGGCTTTCTCGCTGCCAAGGCAGCCAAGGCATCAGCGGTGACGGTCGCCACAGGCGTGATGGAGCTGAGCTGAAACTCCCATTCGCCGATTTCGCCATCGGCGTCAATGTCGAGCCGTAGGGAGATGGCGTCTTGGGTGCTCCCTTCTCTCCAGCTGCTGGCTTGTGTCAGGCCTGAATTGAGAAGCGGCTGCCATGTTTCGCCAAGGCACAGCGCCTCGCCCTGGTTTTGCAGCCATTGGTCAAGGCTGCTGCCGCTGTTGATGCGCTCCGCAATCGTCGGCGCATGGACCCAAAGGCGCGTGCCACCTTCATGGGGTTCCACATGCACCGCTGGAAGGCAGGGGGCATCTGCCGCAGTCCAGCTCCGCAGGATCAAACAGGGTTGACCTGTGAGGTCGACACGTTTTTTGGTGCCAGGGGCTTTGGCACTGGCCCTTGGTGCAGCAGGGCGCTGATGCAGATGGGCTTTGGTGAGCAACAGGTCGCGATCACCCTCCGGACCTGCATCCAAAGGCAGGGGGCGAGCGACATGGCCGCGGGCGGCGAATTGAGCAACTGGAAAGCGGTCCACCGCCACTTCAACCACTGATGGTGCGTCGGAAGTGGGGAGGTGGTTGGCATCTCCCTCCGGCAATTCGATGGTTGCCAGCAGGCGATCGTCGAGGGGCAGGGCGACAAGTCGCTCCTCCTGCCGATCGATTTGTGCGAGCAGGCTTGTCGTATTGCGCTCGAGAATGCATTGGACGCCCCCTTCTGGTGAGCGTCGCCGTCCACCCTCTCGGGTGATACGGACCAACACGCGGTCTCCGTTCCAGGCGTGATTCAGTTGATGGTCACGGATGTAAATGTCTTCGCCGCCGTCTTCGCGGATGGCAAAACAGAACCCCTTGCTGCTGCAACGCAGGCGGGCTTCAAACAAATCCTCACCGCAGCCACGGCCGACTTCACCCTCGGCATCGAGTTCAACAACCCCGAGTTTGGCCAGGCTCTGCAAAGCGAGCGATAAACCCTCTTTCTCGCCGCGGTTGGTGAGTTTGAGGATCTTCTCGAGCTTGGAGGCTTCAAGGGTTCCAGAAACTGGAAGATGGTCGAGGAGGTCGGCGACCGAGAACTTCATCGTGGAGATTGGGCTGGCCGGCCTTCAGGACCGGGGGTCGTAAACACCAGAGGAACGACAACGCGTCGGATCTCAGAGCGACTGCAGAGACATCCTCAGTGTTTCCAGACTTTAGGGGGCCACCCGTCTTTAGTCCTGGGACCCGCCCGTCGACACCTCTTGTCCTTTCAGCATGGGCCAAAGCAGGCGGAGTCCAATCACAAGAAACCCAGCGGAGGCCAGCAACTGCAGCAGGTCTGCTGGCACCACAGTGGCGATGGAACCACCGGCGATAGCGCCGATCAGGCTTGCCAGCACCAGCGCACTGGAGGAGCCGATGAACACTGCAAGGGGGCGATTCGATGTTCCGCTGATGGCCACGGTGGCCAATTGGGTTTTGTCGCCGAGTTCTGCAAGGAACACGGTGACGAAGGTGGAAAGAAGCAGCGCAAAATCCATGGTTTGGTCCCTCAGAGTGCCGTTCCAATCAGCGATTGCAGGGCTTGGATCCCCAGCCAAAGCCCCAGGCCAACCATCAACACCCCGGCCATTTGCTCGAGTCGTTCGGGAGGAAGAATCGTGGAGAGCCAACGTCCCACCAGGACTCCCACAAGGCTTGAACAAATCAACGCCAGGGCCGCTCCCACAAAGACCAACCAGGGTTGGCCCGATTGCGCTGAGAGCAGCAGGGTGGCCAGCTGGGTTTTGTCACCCAGTTCAGCCACAAACACAGTGGTGAATGTGCTCAACATCACCGCCGTAAATCCCATGCCCTGGGATGCAGCATCAGGCGTCTGAGCCTGCGGGGGTGATGTGGTGGTGTCGGCCTCAGGCATCACGATCCCCCTTGTGTGGTGATGGCGCGCTTGAACCTACGCAGTTCTCGACTACGGCCGCCGTACAGCGAGCGAATTTGTTGATTGCAACAGGCGATTGCGAATGCATCCGCATCTTCAGCGGGTACTTCAAACAATTCGGCCAGGCTGCTCACTCGGCAGAAATCCGGACGTTCCTCATAAATCCGGCAGCGCCGAGCTCCGCTGTCGTAGTGACGGCACCAACCGTCCTCCCCAACCATGGAAAGGTAAGTGGCACGCTGGTCTTCGCTCAATGCTTCCAGTGCTTCCGGGCGTTCTTCTGGTGCTAAGCGGCAACAAGCTCCGCACTGATGAATGCAAGTCCAAGTGGGTTGGGCCCGCGCCATGGCTCAGAGCTGTGACAAGCCATCACAGTGGCAGGGCATGGACCCTTGAAGCCACTGGCGTGTTCTCTAGCTTGATGAGATCATTGCCACGGATCACCGCACACTCCCCATGGGTCTTGACTTTCACCTGATCGCCAACTTCGGCGCTCTTGCTCTCATCACACTTGCCGGCCCGGCAGTGATCTTCATCCTCTTTTACCGCCGCGGCGCTCTCTGAAGCAGGGTTAAGGCGTGATACACGGGCTGGCGAGCGAGTAGCCGGCCCACGTACGCCGCTACGACGGCGGCAAGAACAACTCCTGCAAACAACTGCTGATCGCCTGTGAGGCGCCAAGCGAACACAATCGCCACCAGTGGTAGTTGGGTTGCGCCAGCCAGGCCCGACGCAAGTCCGAGCGCAACGCCTAGATGTTGGCTTGCACCGACCACGGCGCAAATGCTGTATCCCAGCAATCCACCGAAGGTGAGCGACGGGTCGATCAATCCCCCCGGCACGCCCGGAGCCAACGCAAGCATGGGGCCAATCACCCGTGCTGCCGTGATCCAGAGGCTCGTCAGCCCCGCGCTGATCGATCCACCTTCGGCCACAGCATTCGGCATGCCCTCGGTGATCAGTTGCTGCAGGAGCGCTTCACCATCCCCTGTGCTTGTTCCCCAGCTGAGGAGAGCAAGGAGCGAGAGACCGGCTCCAAGGCTGACACCTGTGCGGATCGGGTAGCGCTGAACCCAAGGCGCTACTTGGCGTGTGGCTCGGAGCAGCCCTTTGTTGAAGAGACCGCCCACGACACCACCTCCGACGCCAATGGGAATGGCCATCAGCAGTTGTTCCGGCTCTGGCGTCATCACATTGATGACGCCAAGACCAAACAACGGCTCGCCGCCAAGATTGCTGACTCCAGCTGCGGCAGCACTGACCACCAATGCGGGCCAGATGGTGGTGATGGCGTAGTCGGTGGTGAGTTCTTCGAGCATGAATACAGCCCCCAGCAGGGGAGTGTTGAAGCCTCCAGCCAGGCCAGCGCCACCTCCAATCGCCACAAGTTGTCGTTCGCTGAGACTGGGTAGCCAACGTGCCCAGCGCTGTTGGAGGAATCGAGCAACGGCAGCACCCACCTGCACCACCGGCCCTTCGCGCCCGAGGGGAAACAGCGCCAAGCTGGCGATTGACCAAAGCCATCCGCGCTGAAGCGTTCCTCGTAATGCCATGGCTTTAGGCATCGACGCTGGATCGTCGAGCGCGTTGACCGTGGAGGGAATTCCTGATCCAGCACCCTCTTTCCAGGCACCTTGCTGCAGCACGAGTAGCACTGGCATG
>JAAZVJ010000118.1 GCA_018623675.1 Synechococcus sp. HW_metabat.54
CCTGAGATCCTTGAGCGCTTGCAGGCGTTGATTGATGAGGGCTTTCTGAGCTGAGCTCGAACGCGGCCTGTGTGGCGGAGCTGTAACAGCCCCGCCTCAGATCAGCTTGGTCTTGCCTAACATCTCTCAACACATGGTTGAGGTGCATGCCCCAGCGCACACTCCGCTTCCGAATTCGCCCCGACGGTCGCGTCGAAGAACGGGTGGAAGGGATCGAGGGAGAGGCTTGCCTGGGACTCACTGAACGACTGGAGTCCTCTTTGGGTTCTGTCGAACGGCGAGAGGCCACATCTGAGGCCTACACCAACCGGACTGAACAGTCCCAGCCCCTGTCCGTTGAGCATCTCTGATGTCCCACTTCAGCACTGTCAAAACCGAGTTGCGTCAACGCGAACCCCTGGTTGCCGCTCTTAAAGATCTTGGGTATTCCCCTGAGGAAGGCTCCCGCGAGGTTCGGGGCTACCGCGGCCAAACCGTTGAGGCCGAGCTCGCTGTCCAAATGGGCGAGGGCGGTGACCTCGGCTTCCGTTGGAATGCCGAGACCGGTGCCTATGAATTGGTCACGGATCTCGACCTGTGGCGTCAGCAGGTGCCAATTGAGCGCTTCCTGGCCAAGCTCACCCAGCGTTATGCCCTGAATACGGTGTTGGCAGCCAGTGCCCATGAGGGCTTTGAAGTGGCGGAACAGCGCGATTGTCAGGATGGCTCCATTGAGCTTGTGGTGACCCGTTGGGACGCTTGATCTTCGGCTGACGTTTCTGTGGCCCTTGCGTTTGATCCCTCCGCGGCCTATCAGGCCTCAGGCGACCAACAGGAACAACGCACCGGTCGTGAACCGGTCCTGGGCGGTGAGCTCAGGGAAAAAGCCGTTTGGGTTGACGAGGCAGTCTGCATCGGTTGCCGGTATTGCGCCCACGTCGCTTCCAACACGTTTGCGATCGAGCCGAACCTGGGCCGTTCCAGGGCGATTCGCCAGGATGGTGACAGCAGCGACTGCATTCAGGAAGCGATCGACACCTGTCCAGTGGATTGCATTCACTGGGTCGGCTTCGAGGAACTCGAGCCGTTGAGAGAACGGCTGGATGGAATGGAGCTCTTGCCCTTGGGCTTGCCCTCTCCAGCAAGACCACGGCGCCAACGTCCAAGGGCGAGTTCTTGATGCTGGCTGATTTGCCCACCCGACGCTTTGGCCGCACGGAATTACAGATTCCGCTCCTTTCTTTGGGGGGGATGCGTTTTCAGCAAAGTTGGAGCGATCTACCTGCCTCCGAGATCACGGTCGGATCTCAAAAGACCGTGGAAGAGACCTTGCAAAGGGCGGTGAGCCTGGGGTTCCATCACGTGGAGACGGCCCGGCATTACGGCAGTTCTGAGCGCCAAATCGGATGGGCTCTTCCGAAAGCCCCGGATCCGCATCGGATTCTTCAAACCAAAGTTCCTCCGAGAGAGGATCCTGCTGCTTTTGAACAAGAGCTTGAGCTGAGTGTGAAGCGCCTCGGCGGAGAACGACTGGATCTGCTCGCGATCCACGGCATCAATCTCCCCGAGCATCTCCACTGGACGCTGAAGCCCGGGGGGTGCCTGGAGGTTGTGCACCGTTGGCAACAACAGAACCGCATCGGTCATGTGGGCTTTTCAACCCATGGCCCGACTGAGCTGATCCTTGAGGCGATCGCTTCGGATGCTTTCGACTACGTCAATCTCCATTGGTATTTCATCCGTCAGCACAATGACCCCGCATTGACGGCTGCCGAACGTCACGACATGGGGGTGTTCATCATTAGCCCCACGGATAAGGGCGGTCACCTACACACGCCATCACCGCAAATGGTTGAGCTGTGTGCGCCGCTGCATCCGATCGTGTTCAACGATCTGTTTTGTCTCTCGGATCGGCGGGTTCACACCATCAGCGTTGGTGCTGCAAAGCCTGGTGATTTGGACCTTCATCTGGAGGCCGTTGCCCGTCTTGATCAGGCCGAGGAGTTGATCCAACCGATCATCAAACGGCTCCGTGATCGCGAACGGGAGGTGCTTGGTGATGCCTGGTGTGACACCTGGGAGCAAGGTCTGCCCAGCTGGGATCAAACCCCTGGAGAGATCAACCTGCCGGTGCTGTTGTGGCTGCATGGCCTGGTGGAGGCCTGGGGGCTGGAGGGGTATGCCAAAGCCCGCTATGGATTACTGGGCCAGGGGTCCCATTGGTTCCCTGGAGCGAATGCCGATGGCTTGGATCGCCAGGTCAGTGAGGCCGATCTGAAGGCCGTGCTGGCGGGTAGCCCCTGGACACAGCACATTCCAGAGTTGCTGCGCAGATTGCGCACCAGGGTGGGCGGCACTGTCCAGAAGCGCCTCACCAGCACCTGATCACGCAGTCGTGGCTCAGTTCGCGGTGCTTCCAAGGGGGAGTTTGGAAGGCAATCCCACAGCACGGGGATAGGCCTTGGGGCAGGGGGCGGTGGGTTTGATCCGTAGCTGCTGGCGCATGCCTTTGCCGGCGGGGAGTTCCCGGCCTTCTTGGTGGCGGATGGTCGCTTTCAACGGCACCAGGGCCTGGTCCAGATCGCGTTGATCGTTCGCACCCCACCGGCCCCGATAGAGCAGAGCTTCTCCTTCGGGTTGGAGAAGCGGCACCAAGTATTCGGCCACCACCGGGGCCGCTGCCACTGCTCGGGCCATGGCCAGGTCAAATTGACCGCGGCAGGTTTTGTCCCGCCCGGTTAATTCCACTCTCTCGGTACGCACCCTGACCCGATCACTGATGCCGATCGTGTTGGCCATGGCCAACACAGCGGCTGTTTTGCGTCCGACTGAATCCACCAGCGTCAGTTCCGCACCAGGCAGGGCAATGGCCACGGCCAAGCCGGGAAATCCACCTCCGGTACCCACGTCGATGCAGCGTCGAGGCGTGGTCGGGTTTTGGAGTTCGTCCTTCAGAGGCCAGAGGCTGTCGAAAATTTGCGAAACCCAGAAGTCTTCTCGCTCGAGAAGCCGCGTCAGGTTGACGCGGGCATTCCAGTGCAGCAACTGCTGCTGAAGAGCTTCAAATTGCTGGAGCTGTCCTTCGCTTGGTGTCCAGCCCAGGGCCGCCCACAGGTCAGGGCCCGGAATGCTGTAGTTGGGCGGGGTCGGCATGGCAGCCGGCAGGTCAGCTCTTCCTAGGATGACGCCTGGCCTGTCAGGTCGATCTCCAGTCGTTGGCGTGTGAGCACCCCACTGAGCCATTACGAACGCCTGGGGGTGGCTTCCGATGCAGATGCCCTCACCCTTCGCCAGGCCTTCCGCCGTCAGAGCAAGGCCCTGCATCCCGATACCACCAACCTCCCCGCGGCCGAGGCTGCCCTTTTGTTCCGGCAGTTGAAGGAGTCCTATGCGCTCCTGCAGGATCCTGATCAGCGTGCGCTCTACGACGCCTCCTTAGCGGACCGCTCCCTCCATCGCCCGCTAACGAACACCACGGAGACATCGTCTGCCCAGTCGCATTCCGATGGCTGGGGAAACGTGGGTGAACGACGCCCCCTCTCCGGCGGGGAATGGTGGGCCCTGCTGCTGCTCTTGCTGGCGCTGGCGTTTTGTCTTGTGCTCGGTCTGGGTGGTGCTTGGGCGCGGGGTCTTGAGCTGCAGGTTCAGCCCAGCTGGATGGTGGCGGAGCAGACTTCTCCCAAGCCTGTGCCCAGCATTCGTCGCGATGTCTCCTCTGCCGCCAGACCAGACACCTTTGAATCAGCACTCATTGCGCTCCCTTGAGGCTTGGCTGACGGCCTTGGGGGCTGTGCGTACCCCCGCAGACCCCTGTGTTTGGGAGTGGCAGCAGCCGTCTTGGTCGGCGGAGATCCGTCTTGATCAAGAGGATCTGCAGGTCACCTGGAGGCAGAACGGAGGGGTCAGTCAGCGCACCTTTCCTTATGGGCTGTCTCGTTTGGATGCGGAGGCGGCGATGCGGGCAGGGCCCTGATCGCTTGCCAGAATGAAGCTGACGTTGAGGCCTCGTCCATGGCCACAGCACAGACTTCGCACCATCAGTCCAACCGTTTCTGTCCGCCTGCGCAGCGACGACCGTTCCATCACCGTGCCCAGGGCATGGGGCTGACCCATGGTGGAGAGATGTTTGCTGAGGGAGGCTGGTCAGCGATCAAGATCCGCCTTGAAGCATGCGGTTGGTCGGCTCATCAGATCGAGTTGTTTCACATCCACCTCCGCCAGGGATGGCCCTTGGCGATGGCGGCCCGTCAGGTGGCCTTGGCGACAGGGCTGTGTCCGCTGCGCTCACGCCCCATGGGATGAGTTGGAGATCAGCGGCAGATCTCACTGCGCTGCCCCGCATCGGATGCCAGTGGCCCGCAGTTGAGCCAGCGCAGGACTCCCACTTCCACGTCG
The DNA here is from genome assembly GCA_018623675.1 of Synechococcus sp. HW_metabat.54. GTDB lineage: Bacteria > Cyanobacteriota > Cyanobacteriia > PCC-6307 > Cyanobiaceae > Synechococcus_C. The sequence continues at coordinate 4,375 of JAAZVJ010000118.1, forward strand.
GTGAACAGCACCAGGATGCCGCCGCAAATGACGCCCACAGCCAGGCTGACCCAGGTTTGACGACGGCTCATGGTGAAGAGCTGGCGCGGGTTTGGA
>JAAZVJ010000119.1 GCA_018623675.1 Synechococcus sp. HW_metabat.54
ACACGGCGGGCTGGGAACAGGCGCCTGCCCTCACGGAACACCACCAGTTGATCCATCACTGGGACGAGCTTCAAGTGATGCCGAACCAATAGATCTGGAACGTACATAGGCTTAAAGTCCTTTTCAGATCAGTGCTGTCATGAGCCAATACGTCTTTACCTCCGAGTCGGTGACCGAGGGGCATCCAGACAAAATTTGCGACCAGGTGAGTGATGCGGTCTTGGACGCGCTGCTGGCTCAAGACCCTGCCAGTCGGGTGGCCTGCGAAACAGTGGTCAACACCGGCCTCTGCATGATCACGGGGGAAGTGACTTCCAACGCCCAGGTTGATTTCATCAGCCTCGTGAGGAGCGTGATCAAGGACATCGGCTATAGCGGTGCCCGTGCTGGTGGTTTTGATGCCAACAGTTGCGCCGTGTTGGTCGCCCTGGACCAACAATCTCCAGATATCGCCCAGGGCGTTGATGAAGCTGACGACCACGCCGGCGACCCCCTGGATCTCGTAGGCGCTGGCGACCAGGGCATCATGTTCGGTTACGCCTGCAATGAAACGCCAGAGCTGATGCCGCTGCCCATCAGCCTGGCCCACCGGCTCTCCCGACGACTTGCTGAGGTTCGTCACAACGGCACCCTGGATTACTTGTTGCCTGATGGCAAAACCCAAGTGAGCGTCGTTTATGAGAACGACAAGCCGGTGGCCATCGACACCATCCTGATTTCAACGCAGCACACCGCTGAGGTGGCTGGCATCACGGATGAGAAGGGGATCCGTGAGCGCATCAGTGCCGATCTCTGGACGCATGTGGTCGAGCCCGCAACCGCGGATCTCACGTTGAAGCCCAACCGCGACACCACCAAATACCTGGTGAATCCCACAGGCAAATTTGTGGTGGGTGGCCCTCAAGGCGATGCGGGTCTCACCGGCCGCAAGATCATCGTTGATACCTATGGCGGCTATGCCCGCCATGGTGGTGGTGCCTTCTCGGGCAAAGACCCCACCAAAGTGGATCGCTCGGCAGCGTACGCCGCCCGTTTTGTGGCCAAGGCACTTGTGGCCGCAGGTCTTGCGGAGCGTGCGGAAGTGCAGCTGAGCTATGCGATCGGAGTGGCCAAACCCGTCTCGATCCTTGTGGAAGCATTCGGCACTGGCTCGGTCTCGAACGCAGAGCTCACCACGCTTGTTCAAAAGCATTTCGATCTGCGCCCAGGCGCGATCATCGAAAGCTTCAACTTGCGCAACCTGCCTCAAAAGCGCAACGGCCGTTTCTATCGAGACACTGCTGCCTACGGCCACTTCGGGCGACCGGATCTCAACCTGCCTTGGGAAGACGTGAGCGCCAAGGCCGCTGAACTGAAGCAAGGCTGATCATTGGTGGCACCGCTGGCGCTCGGCATTGATCTGGGCACCAGCGGCGTTCGCGTTGCGGTGATCGATGCAGCTGGAGAGCTGCTTCACACGCAGAACTGCACTTACAACAAGGGCCTGGTGCATCCAGGGGATTGGATCTCAAGTCTGACAACCCTGATCCCAGGAATCCCAGGAGACCTGAGACAGGGGATCAAGGCGATTGCCGTGGATGGCACATCGGGCACGCTTCTTGCCTGCGATCAAGAGGGTGTGCCCTTGGGAGAAGCACTTGCTTACAACCAATCCTGTACGGAGCAGGTTGCTCACCTGGCAACACTCGCCAGCGATGGAGGCCCAGCAGCCAGCCCCAGTGGGAGCCTGGCAAGAGCGCTCCGGCTGATCGAGCGTTATGGAAGCCGTGTGCTGTTGAGGCACCAAGCCGACTGGGTCAATGGATGGCTTTTACAAAACTGGAGCTGGGGAGAAGAAGGCAACAACCTGCGCTTGGGATGGGACCTCCAGGAGGAGCGCTGGCCCGAACGCTTCAAACACTGCACCTGGGTGAAGGCGCTGCCTCAGATCAAGGGCAGCGGTTCATCTCTCGGTGCGATTGCCCCTGCCATTGCCAAAACTCTCGGACTAGCAAGCAGCGTGATGGTGGTCGCAGGGACCACGGATTCCAATGCTGCGGTGTTGGCGGCAAATCCTGGAGCGAACGACGGCGTCACAGTGCTCGGCACCACGCTGGTGCTGAAACGCTTCACTGACTTTGCGTTGAGGGGCCCTGGGATCACCAGTCACCGGGTCGCAGGGCGCTGGCTTTGCGGAGGAGCATCCAACACCGGCGGGGGCGTTCTCCTGCAGGAGTTCCCAGGTATCGACCTCAAAGAGCTCAGTCGCCAGATCAATCCAGAACAAAGCAGCGGTCTGCATTACCGGCCACTTCCGGGAGTCGGCGAGAGATTTCCCATCGACGATCCACACCTCCAGCCAGTTCTCACCCCCAGACCTGTGAGCGATGCGCTTCATCTGCATGCACTGCTCGAAGGGATGGCACGGATTGAAGCTGAAGGCTGGAAACGGTTAACAGCCTTGGGAGCCAAGCCGCCGCAACGGATCATCACCTTGGGCGGCGGAGCCCGAAATCCGCAATGGCGACGATTGCGAGAGCGTGCTCTCGGCTGTCGTGTGGTGAGCAGCCAAGCTCCACCTGCAGCAGGAGTGGCCCGGCTTGCACTGGCGGCCGTCACAATCTGATCGACTGCAGAGATTCAGGAGAGAATCACAACCATTCGTTCCAGACCTCTGTGCCCACCAAATTGCGCGATGCTCTCGCCATTGGCCTCTTCATTGTTCTGGCCGGATATGTGAGTTTCAGCGGCATTCGCTTGGGCCTTCTGCTCTGGCAGCGTTTTGCCTGAAGCTCTCTTCCGTTCGTCCCCACTCTCCACCCATGGCTGCAGACCCCCTTACCTCCGCCGTCAGCGATCGCATCTGCCGGCACATGAACGACGACCACAGTGAGGCTGTCCTGCGCTACGCCCAGCACTACGGCGGCGTTTCAACAGCGTCTTCCGCATCGATGAAAGCTGTGCGCCCGGAAGCGATGGAACTCATCGTCGATGGGACATCCGTCGAGATCCCCTTCGATCACACCCTCACCGACAGCGAGGATGCCCACCGCACCCTGGTAGCCATGCTGCGCGCCATGCCGGCCTCTGAATAACGACGTGCAAAAGCGGGGAATGCTTCCGGCAGTCGCCGATTGAGCATGTGGAGCCCCCTCGTTCTCGGACTTAAGCAGTTGCTGGTGCAGCCGCAATGTCCGCTGTGTGGCGCTCTTCGAGATCAACCATCTTGGAGCCACGATCTCTGCCCGGAGTGCGACAGCAGACTGCAACTGCCCGAGCAAGCGATCACAGGAGGCACGCCCTTGCCTTGGCTGGCATCCGGCTCCTACTCAGGACAACTCAGAACCGCAATGCTGCAACTCCGACGCAGCTGCAATCAAGCCCTGCTCTCCGCACTGAGCTCCAGTTTGCGCAAGGCCATACCCGCTGGAGCCATCTTGATCCCCATCCCCAGCTGGAAGCCCAGACATCGCGCCAATCCCTTACCGCTGATGCTCGCGAAGGCACTCGAACGACCGAGTGCTGCCCTCTTGGAACGATCCAGAGCAGTCGTTGGACAACACCACCTCAAGCGAGAGCAGCGGTTGCAAAACCAACAACAAAGCTTTCGTCTCAATACCGGCACCAACGCACGCCAAGCAATCGACTGGAGGCGTCAAGAGGCATGGCTGGTCGATGACATCATCACCACCGGTGCCACTGTGTGGGCTGCAGCCTTGGAGCTTCAACGGGAGGGAATCCCCGTGGGAGGGGCAGCCTGCCTCGGCCACACGCCAAGGAAGCCACCTCAGTGATCTACAATTCGCGGGTCGCTTCGGCGACGGGCCGGGATAGCTCAGTTGGTAGAGCAGGCGACTGAAAATCGCCGTGTCCCCAGTTCAAATCTGGGTCCTGGCATTCTTTTGATCACTGATGGACAGGCTTTTTAATAACGCCGATAGCTTTGCCATGGTGTTTGACGACGCCTGGAAAAAGCTTGTTCACAACTCCGATTTCAAGGCCTTAACAACTGACGAGAAGATCGCAAAAATCCTCGACACATCAATTGAAGACCACCCCTTTCTTCTTGATAGTCCTAAGCAAGCCTTACAAGTTGCTCAGTTCAGAGTGCGGCTTCTAGGGCTGGAGTAATTGCTTCCTTCTCAAGCGGACATCAAGTCCATTTGAGGGTCGTCCACATACACGGTGTCCAACCCTGCATCCTCGTGCTCTTCGGTGGACTCATCGAATGCAACGGCTTCCGCCTCAGGGATCTGCACTGCATCCTGCTCTTGGGCGGCCTCTTCCTCTCGGATAGGAACGTCCTCACGCGGAGCGTCGTTCAACGCGTCTTCGCAGACAGAATCAACAGCATGGGTCACCTCAATGTCGACGCCCAAGAGCCCTTTCAAGTCACCCAATCGGCCACCGACGGTATCCAGCAATTCATGGAGACCATCAGTCTCAATGGCACCGGCAACTCCCTGTACAGAAGA
>JAAZVJ010000008.1 GCA_018623675.1 Synechococcus sp. HW_metabat.54
CAGGGCTGGCGCCTCGATCCGATCCTCCAATTCGGACAGTTCCTGCTCGCCAGCACCACCGTTTTCTTTGCTTACGAAAGCGTGCGGCTGCGGGGTGTTTCGACTGAGCAAGCCCGCCGCTCGGCCTATTTCGATGATGAGCCGGCTCCATCCCGTGGGCCTGCGGGCGGCCTGAATGGGGGATGGGATTCCTCCTACGACCGCTTTGATGAACCCCAACCGGTACGTCGTCGCTTCCAAGGCAGCTCCGACGATGACTACGGGCAAGCCGAGGGCAATGACCGTGACCTTTACAGGCCCCGTCGGGCGTCCAGAGCTGCGATTCCAGAACAAGCTGCCAGCCGTCGCAGTGGACGGGATGAGGCTTCAGGTAATTGGGACGAGCGAAACGAACAGGAGCGGCGCATGGCCCGCTTCGGTCGTCGCGACGACGCCTCCGACAACCGCCCCAACTTCGGAGAACGACGCAGCCAACGCCAGGAGCAACGCCGCGGCAGCCGACCAAGCCCGAGCAGAAGTGATGAAGGCATGCGTCCCCCAGGCAGGAACCAGGAAGCCGCCCGCTCGGAGTCCCAGGCGGGAGTTCCCCAAGGCACACCAATGCGCCAAACACCGGAAGACGCCGCCTTCTCCCCATCAGCCCGCAATGGCCGTGCAGCATCCGCGGCTGCACCGCCCTCTCGTATGGACCGTTCCCCGTCCACACGACCCGAGACCGGCAACAACGGGGCAAGTCGTCCGGCACCCCGTAGCTCCCGCCCACGCGACAACAGCTCACGCTTCGACGACTAAAGGCAACTAAGGCAAAGGCGTCATGGGTCGCGTCGCTGCCATTGCCCGCCTCAGCGCACGCGGCGTCGTTGCCGTTGGGGTTCTCTTTGCCATCCAGGCCTGTGGCCCTGATGCACGCCGAGCTCCAGGTGGCCTCATGGAGCGTCAGCAAACCGATCCTGCCGTGAGTGGGAACGGCGCTGTCTTGGCCTTGATCGTTGATCAACGTGGACGACCCACCGTGCAGTTGCGTGATCTGCGCAGCGGACAACCCCTTCCTCTCCGCCACCTCAACGGCCAGCAACCGCATAGCTCACCATCCCTGAGCTGGAATGGGCGATACCTGGCTGTGATTACCCAACGGGGCAATCGGCGCATGGCCCTGATTGAAGATCGACTCACAGGACGCGCCCATCCCATTCGGCCTCCCGGCAATCACGATCCGATCGGCCTCAGCCTCGCTCCCGACGCACAACGGTTGGCCTTGCAGGTGGCTGATCGAGGGCGCTGGCGCGTGGAGATGTTGGACCTCAGCGGCTTGCTGGAGCCTGACCGCCCAGGGGGCCTTCGCATGACCACGCCCCAGGAGGGTTCATGAAGCGATTCCGGCCGAGGCGATTCACCCTGAAGGCGCTGCTGCTGTTGCCAGGCCTGCTGGCATCTGGATGTTCCGGCGACAGCATCCGCCCGCTCCCCTCCCTGAACGGCTCCCTGGAGCGAAGCAGTGATGCACGCCGCGAACCATCCCTTGCACAGGGTTGGCTCGCCACGGTGGCCAGCAGAAACGGCCGGGAGCGGGTGGAACTGGTGGACCTGCGCAATGGCACACCCGTACCGACGCCTGGCTTAAATCGAGCCGATGCCCAACCGGTGAGCATCAGCCTCAGCGGCGATGGTGAACGGCTGGCACTGGTCCAGCAACGGGAAGGACGCACGGAACTGATGCTTTATCGCCGCAATGCCGACGTACTACAGCGCCTCGCCATCGATCCACCTGGGGTGCCACGCCAAGTGAGCCTCAGTGGCGACGGCCGTGTGCTGGCAGTGCAAATCAGTCGAGGAGGCCGTTGGGACGTGGATATCGTCCGCTTGCCCTGAACTTCAGGGAATCAGACCCGCCCAATGCAGGAAGGTGTCGTGGCAAAGCGCTTCCACCACCAGCACTGCGGCAAAACCCACCATGGCGAAACGGCCGTTAACCCGCTCGGCGTAACCGCTCCAGCCAAAGGCGGGCACATCGGATGTGGTGGCACTGGTGGTGGGGGTTGAGCCTTCGGCAGCCTGCTTCGGGGTCGCTTCGGTACTGCTGCTGGTCATCCGCCCGGCTCAAGAATGACCAAAGTCATAGCTGGCGGCGGGGAGCAATTGCCAGCCTCCCTGTCCATTCAGCTCCAGAACCAGGTCATGGAACGAGGCCAGGGTGGGGCGGTGACCAACGCTGACCACCGCCATCTCGCGTTCCACCAAGAGCCCATACAGATGACGCTCGGTGCTCACATCGAGAGCGCTGGTGGCTTCATCCAGCACCACAACCTTGGGAGCATTGAGCAGAAGACGGGCAAAAGCCAAACGTTGCTGCTCTCCCAGTGACAGCAGGCGAGGCCAGTCTTGCTTCACATCAAAGGAGGGATAGCGCTCCAACACCGACTGCAACTGCACCTCCTGGAGTACAGACCGCAGATGGTCGTCACTGAAGCGGTCGCAATCGAGGGGATAACAGAGCTGCTCCCGCAATGAGCCCAAGGTCATGTACGGGCGCTGGGGAATAAACAACAGCTCTCCAGAGGGGGGTGTCGAGACCGAGCCAGTCGGGGAAGCCCAGAGACCACTAATGACACGCAACAGTGAGGTTTTTCCGCATCCCGAAGGACCGACCACCAGAAGTCGCTGACTTGCGGAAAGACTGAGATTGAGATCGCGCGCAAGCAGGCGGTCAGAAAATGGAGTTTTAACCGCAGCTCCTTTCAGAACAATCGAGTTTGCCGGCGTGACATCAGAGAAAAAATCTCCATACTCATCACGGTCAATATGAGAGATATTGGATTGAAATCCCTCAAGACGCCCAACCGAAGCAGAGAATCTCGCAAGATCTTCGATTTTGTAGACGATAAAAAACAGCGAGTTCTCAACGAGGCTGTAGGCAACGTTGGCCTGAGAGAAACCGCCATAATCCATTTCACCCGAAAGAATCGGCGCGATCAAGATCAGATAAGGAACAAAATTACTTCCATAGATACCGACCCTTTGAAGCATCTTCAAGAGAGCTTCCCAGATGATCAACAAATCGAAGTTCTGAATCACAGTGCGGAGCCTGCGCCCCACCTCACGCGACTCCTCAGGCTCACCCGAATAGAAAGCGATGGATTCAGAATTATTTCTGACATGCACCAACCCATAACGAAAATCAGCCTCATATCGAAGCTGGTTCGTATTGATTGCGGCCAGTCGGCGCCCCGCAAAAACCATTACACCAGAGATGATCGCCGCGTAGAAAAAGAGAGCAGTTGCCAGCTCGCCGCTGATCGACCAAAGGATCGCGATGTTCAGGGAGAACATCAAGATAGAGTCAAAGATATCGAGAGTGAACTTAAGAGCTTCTTTCGTAAAATCCTTGGTGTCATCAGCCATCCGCTGATCTGGGTTATCAACATCACCACCAGACCCCTCATTGGGGTTCAGAACGTAATAGGCACGATCTTTGAAGTAATCAGAAACAAGACTTGTCGTCAGCCAGTCTCGCCAAATCAAGCTGAGCTTCGCAGTGAGGTAGAACTGAAATGTTCGAATCGGCAGAGCTGCCATGAAGCAGATGCCATACACCCAAAGGTTGCGATAACTCAGCTCTGGATTACGGTCAATGAGTGCATTCGTGAGATCGCGAGCGATAAAGGTGATCCCCGCATTGATGCCATTGACTGACAACAGCATCAAAATGATCACCCCGAGCAGCAGCCAAGGCACCCAACGACGCTGCCGCAAACAACTCCGGAAGAAGTAAAAGCACCCCAGGCCCAGCACAAAAAGCGCAACAATCAGCTGCCCCCAGGGGATCAAGCTCAATCCTTCACGGAAAGGGCCAAACGGTGGCAGCGTTGCTAGTGGAGCCGTCCAAAGGAACTGGAGGGAACCCTGCACTCCGCCGAGATATTGCGCGGTGGACTCGGGCCAAATCGCCCCCAGCACCGCCATCAATCCCGACAACAGAACAAGAACGGTCCCTGCCACACAAAAAAGCAGGGCAAGCAGCAACAGGGCGAACAACCACCCGTTCGTGGGGGTGTAAGGCAGGAAGTACGGCTGTGACAGTCGACGCAGCCGCGTCAACTGGGCCCGGAATGATTGCAGGGACGCCATGAACTCACCTTCCTGACATCCATTGTGGCGGCTACTCGCAGAAGACGTCTCCTCAACCTGGAGGCCACGCCAAAGGGCGCCCGCCGATCACATGAACGTGGAGATGGAACACGGTTTGCCCGGCTTCAGCGCCGGTGTTGATGACTGTGCGCCAGTGCTCCAGTCCTTCCAACTTGGCCACCTTGGCCGCCACCAGCAAAAGGTGACCCAAGAGGGCCTGATCATCGTCTGCAGCTTCCCGCAGGCTTTCAATCGGCTTGCGCGGAATCACCAGCACGTGCACAGGCCCCTGAGGGGCCACATCCCGAAACGCCAGACAGTGGTCATCGCTGTAGACCTCATCGCAGGGGATGTCTCCCCGCAGGATGCGACCAAAGATCGTGTCTGCGCTCATAACGCGAGCCTGCTCGAAGCAGGTGTGGAACAGGGATTGAGACAGGCCGGGCATTCACTGAACGCACCGCCCCAATCGCAATGCTGGCACGCTGCCAAAGCGCTTCCTTGCTTGGCCTTGAGGCCTTCCCCGTCACTGTGGAAGTCGATCTCGCCCCTGGGCTGCCAGGGCTCCAGATCGTGGGTCTCCCGGATGCAGCAACCCAGGAATCCCGAGAGCGTGTGCGAGCCGCTTTAAGGAACAGCGGCTTTCGCGGTCCGCTGGTGCGCGTTGTCGTCAATCTGGCGCCGGCAGATTTGCGCAAAGAAGGACCCGCCTTTGATCTCCCCATCGCCCTGGCCCTGTTGGCAGCCAGTGGGCAGCTCGACGCCCCACTGCTCAAAGGGCTCTGGTGTGCTGGCGAGCTTGGCCTTGATGGAAGCCTTCGACCCTGCCGAGGGATCCTGGCCCTCGCATCCCTCGCCGCATCACAGGGGGCCGGCGCCATGGTGGTTCCTGAAGCCAACGCCCAAGAGGCCGAACTGGTGCCCGAGCTCACGGTGCTCTCGGCTGAATCGCTGCAGCACTTGGTGGAACAACTGCGGGAAGACCACTGCTGCAAGGCCAAAAGGGCACGGCGTCGCCCCCTCCAGCATGCGGTTCCCCAGCAAGCCTCAACGCCAGGCAGGGGAGAAGCGCAGTGCTTCAGGACTTCACCCGGCCCCATGACAGGTCAGCCGCTCGCCCAAAAAGCTCTGGCCATGGCAGCAGCAGGGGGACACCATCTGCTGCTGGTGGGTCCTCCAGGCTGCGGGAAAACCCTGCTGGCCCAGCAGCTGCCCCAACTGCTGCCTCCCCTTAGCCCAAAGGAGGCTCTCGAAATCAGCCGCCTGCAATCGATTGCCGGGGTGCTGCCCCCAGACCAAGGGCTGGTTCGAACGCGACCCTTCCGCGCGCCCCATCACAGCTGCACAGCTGCGGCCTTGCTTGGAGGCGGAACTCTCCCTCGCCCAGGCGAACTCAGCCTGGCCCATGGTGGAGTGCTGTTCCTGGATGAACTGGCGGAATTCCCCAGAAGGATTCTTGATCAGTTACGCCAACCCCTCGAAGAGGGCGTGCTGTGGCTGAGCCGCACCCGACTCAAATGTGCATTCCCTTGCAGCATCACGTTGGTGGCTGCCACCAATCCCTGCCCCTGTGGCTGGCACGGCGACCCTGATCACCCATGCCGCTGTTCGCCACTCCAGCGGCAACGTTATTGGGCTCGCCTTTCCGGTCCCTTGCTCGATCGCATCGATCTACAGCTTCGACTCGAACGCTTAAGCAGCAGTGCCATGCGCGCCAGTGTGGACGGATCCTTTCCAGCGAGCCCCATCTCGATCACAGCGGATCAAATTCAAATGGCGCGCGATCGAATGACCGCACGAAATCCAGACGGCTGCCTCAATGCCACGCTCACCGCCTCAGCCCTTGGTGAGCACACCAACCTGAAGTCCGCCCTGCTCGACCGGTGGGAGCGGATCGTGCAGCAACGCAAGCTGAGCGCCAGAAGCGGCCTCAGGGTTTTGCGGGTGGCGCGCACTCTGGCGGACCTGCACAACCGGGACTGCATCGACAGTGCAGACCTAGCCGAAGCCCTCTGCTTCAGAAGCTTTGACCTGACCAGCGCCGAAACATGACAAAACCCCTGCCTGTGACAGGGGTTTCACCACAGTGTTACTTCGATTTCTCAGGCGCGTCGCGATAGGGCTGCGCACCGATTGGCGGTGGCAGATGCATTTTTTCTTCTCTTGGATTCCCGATGGCATGGGACAAGGTGTCCCCAAACCACTGACGGATACTCCTGAGCTTGAAATCCATGGTTGGCTCCCGGCGTCGCTCTTTCAGTCTGAGAACAGAGGAAGCGGGAGCCAACAGGTGGAACTACCGGTTTTTAGGAATTAGCCGAACCGGAAGCGTGAGATCAGCGACGACGACGACGCTGCTGAGCTTTGCGCTTGTACTTCTCGATGGGAGTCTCGTGATGACGCAGACGCTTGAGGTCGGCAAAGATTCCAGCCTTGGACACCTGACGCTTAAAGCGACGCAGCGCTGATTCGATGCCTTCGTTTTCTCCGACCGTGACCTGAGTCATGCAACAAGCGTGGTTTCCAGCCCGTCAATGTAGCAACCAGCCCGAGCGCAAGAGTCCGAAGAATCAGGATTCCCCCTCGGGCTGGGAGGGCAGATCCGACTCCAGCGGTGCACTCACGGCAGGCTGTGGCTCACGTCCAGGCCAAACTTCCCTGAACACATAGAGATGGCCGAGGGCACGCTTTCCGTAGTGGCGACGCATCAAACGCCAACCTGGCTCGAGATTGAGCTTGACGAATCCGCCACCGGTGCCGCCGGCCCGAGCCACAACGTGGGTTTCGCTGGCATCACCGCGGGTTGGTACCGCCAGCAACTCCACATCACGGTTGGTTTTCACCACCGACAAGCGATAACGGGTGCCGAAATCATCCCCACCCACACGAATCGAATAACCGTTGCCATCGATGTAACGGCTGCAAATTCCTGTGAAGTCGAACGTTGCCAGCAATGGATCAACCGTGGCTGGAACGCTGGCAGACACGGCGAAGCAGGGTCGCTTCGTGGTGCGCTGCTCGTAAATATTCAGCTGGGATGACTCCCCTTTACCGATCGGAGCCGCCACCAGGACGAAATTCTGTTCCTCCACAGGCATCGCCTTGAACAGCGACCCTTGGGCTGCAGCTGGTTGGCCCACCCCCGCCGAGAACGTGACCCCTGCCAATGCACAGGCGAGGGTTGCGGGAAGGGATCGAGCCATCGACAAGAGATTGGTTAGGCGGATGGTAAAAGCCACCTGCCCAAGAGCCAAGGGGCTCAAGCCGGTTTGTTGAGGCGAATCGCGACAAGAAGCGACCCAACCGTTCCTGGGGCCGCGAGGCCCAGGATCCAGCGGGTCGGAGTGACACCGAGGTCAGGGTCGCCGTAGGCCAACTCGAACACAGAACCGGTGGCAGCAATACCAAGCACACAGGCAAGGGCCAGGAACAACCCGGCCAGGGGTTTCATCGGCATGGAGTGGGAATGACGTGAGCGTCAGACGAGGGAACGAACATCTGCGGCCTGGAAGCCGTGATCCTTCAGTTCTTGATTGAGGCCACCGGAATCGGTGACACGATCCACGAACAAGACACCCTTGAGATGATCCATCTCATGCTGGATGCAGCGGGCCATGAGTCCGTCGGCCTTCATGGTTTTCGGCCGGCCCATTTCATCGCGGTAGCTGAGCTGAATGGCCGTGGGGCGCACCACATCGAGATACACACCAGGAATGCTGAGGCAGCCCTCCTCATAGGTATCAATCGAGGCACTGGAAGCAGTGATTTCAGGATTGATCAACACCAGCGGAGGAGAGGTGGGATTTTCAAGATCGAGATCAATCACCAACAACTGCTTGTGCACGCCCACTTGGGGAGCCGCCAAGCCAATGCCCTTGGCGGTGTACATGCTGCGCAGCATGTCGCGAGCCAGATCACGGATGGATTCATCCACCTTGCTGATACGACGGGCTTCCTGCCGCAGCACCTCATCTCCGAGCTTATGGATTTCCAGGGGGGAAACATCGAGAGCTTCCTTCGCCACTGCCACGGACGAACTGCTCCGTTCAGCGGACCGTGCCAATTGAGCGAAGCTGCGGGCCAAGATCTTGTATCGCGATTGGATGGAGTTTGGCCACTTTAGGCAAACCTGCCGAGGCCAGCTCTGCTCAGCGCAGTTCGACCCTTCTGTCAGCCCTCAGCCGTGTCCGACATTCCCACCTCAGACCAGGTCAACCCCCTGGCCGCCCGTGTGGCCCTCGGTCGCAGCCCCGTGCTGCGGGACCCGCAGATCGTGGGGAACTGGGTGCTCTGGCTGGAACAGCGGCCCCAGGAGCGAGGGCGCACCACAGCCCTGATCCGCCCATGGCAGGCCACCGACACAACACCCCAGGAGCTCACACCCACACCCTGCAACCTGCGCAGTCGCGTGCACGACTACGGCGGCGGGGCCTTGGCCTGTCATGCCGATGGTGATCAACTTCTGCTGGTGTGGGTTGACGATCGCGATGGTTGTCTGTGGAGCCAGCATTGGCAGGGCCTCAACAACACAGGCCCCGCAGCGTCGCCCCTTAAAGCGGTCTCTCCCCCGCGCCGATTAACCCAACCGGGGTTTGTTCTCGCCGATGGCTTGATTGATCCACACCGTCAGCGCTGGCTGGGGGTGATGGAAGCGGAAGAGCGCGACTGGCTGGTGAGCGTGGATCTCCAGCTGGAGGATCAAAAGCCCGTGGTGATCCACACCCCTCGGGATTTCGCCGGTTATGTGGCCCTCAGCGCAAACGGTGAGCAACTGGCCTGGGTGGAATGGCAGCAACCCTGGATGCCCTGGGATGCCAGCAGTCTCTGGATGGCGACCCTGGATGCAGAGGGAAAGCCTCAGGATCCGACTCAGGTTGCGGGCAGCGACGCATCACAGCGCGACCACGTGTCGGTGTTTCAACCCCAGTGGCTCCCGGATGGGCGCCTGATGGTCGCGGAAGACAGCAATGGCTGGTGGAATTTGATGGTCAGCCCTGCTGACCACAACGCGCATCCAACCGCGTGGGAACGGCCATGGCCCATGCAGGCCGAAACCGCCATGCCGCAGTGGATTTATGGCATGAGCACCACATCCTGGGATGGGGAACACGTGCTGGCAGCCGTCTGCGACCAGGGTCGCTGGCAGTTGAAGCGCCTGGCCCATGACGGGGCCGTGCAAGCCATCGATCAGCCCTTCGATGATCTGGCAGGTCTACGCGCCTCCCAAGGGCGAGCCGTGGCGATCGCCAGCAATGGGAGCACTGGAATGGGGTTGCTGGAAATCGATCTCGCCAGCGGCGCCTGGACCCATTGCTCCGCAAGCGCTGCAGCACTGGCCCCCAACCAGATCAGCAAAGCGGAGGCTCTCTGGTTTGAAGGCAGCGGCGGGCAACGTACCCATGCCTGGTACTACCCGCCAACCGGGCACCACAACGGTCCAGCACCGTTACTCGTGAAAGGTCATAGCGGCCCCACGGCCATGGCCCGCACAGGGCTCAACCTCGGGATTCAGTTCTGGACGTCGCGGGGCTGGGGAGTCGTCGATGTGAACTACGGCGGCTCCACAGGCTTCGGCCGCGCTTACCGCGATCGCCTGCAGAAGGGCTGGGGCGTGGTGGATGTTGAAGACTGCGCCGCCGCGGCCCGCACCCTGATCGCCAGTGGCCGTGCCCATCCACACCAAATCGCCATGGAGGGAGGAAGTGCAGGCGGCTTCTCAACCCTGGCCTGCTTGTGCTTCACCGACGTGTTCCGAGCGGGAGCCTGCCGCTACGCCGTGAGCGACCTCACGGCCATGGCCACCGAGACCCACCGCTTCGAAGCCCGTTATCTCGACGGCCTGGTTGGCGATTGGCCCGCCCAGCGCCCCCTCTACGAGCAGCGTTCACCGCTCCACCATGCCGACCAAATCGAGTGTCCGGTGATCTTCTTCCAAGGACTCAAAGACCAGGTGGTGCCACCCGAGCAGACCGAAACCATGGCGGCGGCCCTGCGGGCCAATGGCATCCCTGTGGAGGTGATGACCTTTGAAGAAGAAGGCCATGGCTTCCGGGATAGCGCCGTGCAGGTTGCCGTTCTTGAGGCCACCGAAGCCTTTTTCCGCCATCACCTCGGGCTCGATCGTTCAGAGGCCTGACCCAGGCCGCTCATCAGGCTGGCCGTAATCCAGCCCTCGGAACTGGGCATGCACCGCCTGCATCTGCGCTTGGGTGAGCAGCGGCGGCTCACCGAGCTGAAGAGCCTGGAGATACATGCGCGCCAAGGTCTCCACTTCCACGGCGATACGCAGCGCCTGATCCAGGCTCTCCCCCGCGCTCACCAGACCATGTCGCGCTAGCAAGCAAGCCTGACGATCCGCCATCGCCTCCACCGTGAGGCGTGACAATTCCTCGGTTCCGAAGGTGGCATAGGGAGCACAGCGGATGTCATCGCCGCCAGCCACGGCCGTCATGTAGTGGAAGGGAGGGATGCCCCTGTCATGGCAGGCCAGGGCCGTGCCATGGATCGGATGGCAATGAAGCACTGCCATGAACTCAGGGCGCGCCGCAAGCACATCGGCATGGAGACGCCATTCGGAGGACGGTCGCCGGCCACCCTCCTGCAGCGGCTGGCCCTGCCAGTTGATCGCCACCAAATCACCCGGCTCCATCCGTTCGTAGGGAAGCGAGCTGGGAGTGATCAACAAACCTTCAGGGAGACGAACCGAAAGATTGCCGGAGGTGCCCTGGTTGAGACCCGAGCCATTCATGCGCCGAGCCACAGCCACCAGCTGCTCCCGCAGAGCCTGCTCAGTCATCGGCGTAGAGCCCCTTGAGACCCGCTTCACTGGCTTCTGCGACACCCCGTTCTGTGATCAAACCCGAGACCAGACGTGCTGGGGTGACATCGAAAGCGGGGTTAAAGCCTGAACTGCCATCGGGCGTGAGCTGCACGCTGGCAATCGCTCCAGAGGAATCCCGCCCCTGAATCTGCGTCACCTCAGCCTCAGAACGAGCCTCAATCGGGATCTCCTTCACACCATCGTCGATGGTCCAATCGATCGTGGAAGCAGGCAAAGCCACGTAAAAGGGCACCGCGTTGTCGCGAGCCGCCAACGCCTTGAGATAAGTGCCGATCTTGTTGCAGACATCACCTCGGCGGGTGGTGCGATCCGTGCCCACGATCACGGCATCCACCTGACCGTGCTGCATCAGGTGTCCCCCTGCGTTGTCAACCACCACCGTGTGGGGCACCCCCTCCCGGCTCAACTCATAGGCCGTGAGGGAGGCCCCCTGATTACGCGGGCGCGTCTCGTCGACCCACACATGAATGTTCAGACCAGCGCGATGGGCCTTGTAAATCGGAGCCAACGCCGTTCCCCAGTCCACCGTGGCCAGCCAACCGGCATTGCAATGGGTCAACACATTGAACGGTTCACCCTGTCGTTCCGGTGGGCGAGCGGCAGCAAGCCGCTGAAAAATCTCCAGGCCGTGATCACCGATCGCAGCACACATGGCCACGTCTTCATCAGCGATCCGCGCCGCCTCAGCTTTCGCCGCTTCAGCCCGTTGCTCTGGGGGCAGGGCTACCACGAGATCTCTCACTCGCTCCAGAGCCCAGCGCAGATTGACCGCGGTGGGGCGGGTTCCATTGAGCTGGTCAAAAGCGATCTGCAGTGCGGCATCAGAGGGATCCACCTGCAAGGCCAGCATCAACCCATAGGCCCCTGTCACACCAATCAACGGGGCACCACGCACCACCATCGTGCGAATCGCATGGGCCGCATCGTCACAGGTGCGAAGCGTCGAAGTCGTGAAGCGATGGGGGAGCAGGGTCTGATCAATCACCCCAACGGAGCATCCATCACTCTCCAGCCAGATGGTGCGCCAGGCCTTGCCATCGATGTTCATCGGCTGAAGATCAGGGGTGAATGCACCATGCTGCCCCCCGATGGGACCGTTCCCGATGCGCTGTGATCGCCGCCAGCTGCTGAAACTTGTCGCCGGGGTGGTGGGCACGGCCGCCCTCGCCAACCGACACATCAACCAACCAGGCCTCGCTGTGCCTTCTCCGGCCCACACCTCGCTGCGCATCGGCCTGATCAGTGATCTGAACAGCAGCTACGGCTCCACGTCCTATGGACCCACGGTGCGTCAGGGCCTGAGCCACCTCCTCAAACTTCAGCCGTCGCTGCTGGTGTGCGCCGGCGACATGGTGGCGGGCCAAAAACGGGGGCTCAGTGACGCGCACCTGGGGCGCATGTGGGATGGGTTCGCCCGCGACGTCCTGAACCCCGTTCGCCAACGAGGCCTGCCCTTTCTCCCCACCATCGGCAATCACGATGGAGCCCCAGGCTTCCCCGCCGACCGCAGAGCGGCAGTTCAGTTCTGGCGCCCCCGCCGTGAGGAACTTGGGCTCCAGTTCATTGACAGCACCGGCTTCCCCTTTCACTACAGCGTGCTGCAGGACAACGTGTTTTGGCTGGTGTGGGATGCCAGCTCAAGCCACATCCCCAATGAACAACTCCAGTGGGCCCAAGAGCAATTGAACAGCCCGGAGGCCCGCAGCGCTGGACTACGACTTGTGGTGGGTCACCTACCACTGTTTGGACTCAGTCAGGGGCGTGATCGCCCTGGTGAAGTGCTCCACCAGGGCGCTGCCATCCAAGCGCTCCTGGAACGAGGACGGGTACAGGCCTACATCAGTGGCCATCAGCACGCATGGTTTCCAGCCCGAAGCGGCAACCTCGATCTGATTCAACTGGGGGCCTTGGGGAGTGGTCCGAGGCGCCTGATCAACGGCACGCTGCCGGCACGCCAAAGCTTCAGCACTCTCGACGTGAACTGGTCAACCCGCTCCCTTCAGGAAACTGGGTTTTCAGCCTCCAGCGGCAGCCATCTCGCTTGGCAAGCGTTACCGGCTCAACTCAACGGACATCGGGGCGTACTCCTCCGCAATCAGCCTCGACGCGTGCTCCCAAGCAACTCAGGGCCAACCTGATCGTCAAACCGATCAGCTGTGTTCCCGCAGGAAGCGAATCGTGGAAGTGAGCTCTTCGGCGAACCGATCGATCTCATCAAAGGTGGAGGTGAAGCTGAGGCTGGCCCGAGCCGAACCCGTGACGCCGTAATGACGGTGCAAGGGCTGGCAGCAATGGTGACCACTACGGATGCAAACACCGCTGAGGTCGAGCATTGCCGCAATGTCATTGGCATGAAGACCATCCACTAAAAACGTGGCAAGGGCGCCACGACCTGGCTGCTGCTCAGGAGTGGGGCCAAGAATGCGCAGCCCCTCAATGGCCTGCAGTCGAGCAAACAAATGGTCGGTGAGTTGGGCTTCCCAGGCCTGAATCGCATCAAGCCCAAGATCTTGGAGGTAGCGGATCGCCGCACCCATACCAATGGCTTCACCAATGGCAGGAGTGCCAGCCTCAAACTTGTGCGGCAGTTCAGCCCAGGTGCTGTGATCCAAGAACACGTCTTGGATCATCTCGCCGCCCCCCAGAAAAGGAGGCATCGACTCCAGCAAAGCTTCTCGGGCCCAAAGGAAACCCATGCCCGTTGGGCCACACAGCTTGTGGGATGAACCCACGAGGAAGTCGACACCCAACTTGCCCACATCCACAGACTTGTGGGCCAGGCTCTGGCAGGCATCAAGCAGCACAAGAGCACCCACCTGAGCGGCGAGAGCCACCACCTCTTCCACCGGATTGCAGCAGCCCAGGGTGTTACTGATATGCACCAGTGACACCAGACGCGTGCGGGCATTGAGCTTGCTGCGCAGATCCTCAAGATCAAGCGTTCCCTGCTCCGTGATCCCCACATGCCTGAGCACGCACCCCGTGCGCTTGGCAAGCATTTGCCACGGCACCAGGTTGCTGTGGTGCTCCATCACCGTGAGCAACACCTCGTCACCTGGCTTCAGTTGATCGTCACCCCAGGTGCGTGCCACCAGGTTGATGGCCTCACTGGCGTTGCGTGTCAACACGATTTCTCGAGGACTCGCCGCCGAAACGAACTGCGCTGTGGTTAGCCGAGCCCCCTCGAACGCTTCGGTGGCTCTGGCGCTGAGCTGGTGAGCGCCCCGGTGCACATTGGCGTTGTCTTGGCTGTAGTAAGCCTGCAAAGCCTTCAGCACAGCCACAGGCTTCTGGCTGGTGGCTGCATGGTCGAGATAGATCAGGGGCTGCCCAGAGCTGGACTGCTGCTCCAAGATCGGGAAGTCGGCACG
>JAAZVJ010000120.1 GCA_018623675.1 Synechococcus sp. HW_metabat.54
CAGTCGCCAGCTGGCGCCAAAAGCTCAGGGAGGTCAACGCTGGTCAACGGGATTGAGCAAAGCGACGGGCTGGTTCAAACTGTCGCAGGGCATCCGCCGAACCTTCAAAGCGCCAGTGCCAGGGTTCGTAACTCACGCCCTGGGGATTGGAACGGGGAAACGACAGTGTGAAGTGATAACTAGCGGCGTAGTTCTTTAACCACCGGAAGGCACGAGTGCTTTCAAACGATTCAGAAAGATTGGTGTGCTGCGCATCTCCATCCCCTAGGTCGACAGCCAAACCTGTGCTGTGCTCGGAATAGCCGGGAGGTGCACTGACCTTCGCCCGTTCACTTGCCGTTTGATTGCGCTCAGATTTCACCTCGAAGAAAATTCCTTTCTGCAACTCATGGGAGCGATACCCGCTTAAGAGACGAAGGTCGATGCCATCGGCAGCAGCATCTCTCTGCATCGCCCGAAGTGCCTGGGCCGCTTCCCAATGCAAACGAAGACCAGATACGACTTCCACAAGCTCAGACCTTGGCGCTTCCGCATACGGGAAATGTCCGAGCAGACGTCCATCACTGCTGGGCCTTGCTGCGATCCCCTTAATCGGTGCTTCCGGAGCTGAAAAGCGGGCCATGAGGCCCGGACCCAAAAGCACCGCTGTCAGGCAGCCGCTGAACACCACGATGCAGGCAGTGACTAACCCCGGGCCTCTGCGGCGTGCCCGCTGAGGGGGGCGGGAACGGCGAGCCACTGGAATGTCGTCACGGCTGACGCGGCGAGGAGCGACAGCACGACTCACAAGGTTGTTGCAGTGTTGTGACGATCGTAAGGGGGGGCGCCAGGGGTGCCCCACAACAGGCATGTCAGCGGTGATAGCGTCGCGGAAACGATCCAGCGGAGTAGGGCTGAGATGCTGCGAGTTGCGGTTGTCGGTGGTGGTCCAAGTGGATCTTGTGCCGCAGAAATCCTTGCCAAAGCAGGAATCGAAACCTGGCTGTTCGAGCGCAAGCTCGACAACGCCAAACCCTGTGGTGGTGCGATTCCTCTGTGCATGGTGGAGGAATTCGACCTCCCAGACGACATCATCGACCGCAAAGTGCGGAACATGAAGATGATTTCCCCCTCCAATCGGGAGGTGGACATCAAGCTGGACCCCCTTGGATACGACAAGAACGCTTACATCGGCATGTGCCGCCGGGAAGTGTTTGATGCGTTCCTGCGCAACCGTGCCGCCGACCTGGGCACCACGCTGGTGAACGGCCTCGTTCAAAAAATCGATACCGGCAACAACCGCCAAGGCCCATACACGCTTCACTACGCCGACTACAGCGGTGGTGGTCCTACCGGCGAGCAGAAAACCCTCGAGGTGGATCTCATCATTGGCGCCGATGGTGCCAACTCCCGCGTCGCCAAGGCCATGGACGCAGGCGATTACAACGTGGCCATCGCCTTCCAGGAGCGCATCAAGCTGCCTGCTGAGGAGATGACCTACTACGAAGATCTTGCAGAGATGTACGTGGGCACTGATGTGTCCCCCGATTTCTATGCCTGGGTCTTCCCCAAATACGACCACGTGGCGGTTGGCACCGGCACGATGCAACAGAACCAGAGCCTGATTAAGGGTCTCCAGCGAGGGATCCGTGATCGCGCCAGCAAGCGTTTGTTTAAAGGCGAGGTGATCAAGGTCGAAGCGCACCCCATCCCCGAGCATCCACGCCCCCGACGTGTCGTTGGTCGCATGGCCCTCGTGGGTGATGCCGCTGGCTATGTCACCAAAAGCTCGGGTGAAGGCATCTACTTCGCCGCCAAGAGTGGCCGGATGTGTGCTGAGGCGATCGTTGAGATCTCCAACAACGGTCAAACCATCCCCACCGAGAAACAGATCAAGTCGACCTATCTCAAGCGCTGGGATCGCAAGTACGGTGCGACCTACGCCGTTCTCGACATCCTGCAGCGCATCTTCTATCGCAACGATGCAGCCCGCGAAGCATTCGTGGAAATGTGCGATGACATGGACGTGCAGAAGCTGACCTTTGACAGCTATCTGTACAAGCGGGTGGTGATGATGAATCCCTGGCAGCAGATCAAGCTCACCCTGCGCACGCTGGGAAGCCTGTTACGAGGCGAAGCACTCGCACCTGCTCAGTACGGGCCTGTGCCTTCTGCGGTGGGCCGATCCGACGGCGACATCCTCGCCGAGGAAGCCGCCCAAGCGATCCGTGCCCAAGCCAAGAACAAGGACACGGACAAGGAAACCGCCAAGGTGAACTAATTCGGCTGCTGGAGGGCTTTTTCAGCCAAGCCCTTCACCCGCTCCAAACCTTGTTGCACCTGCTCCGATGTCAGCGGCATCGGAGCTTTTTCTTGGCGTTGTTGCGTCACTTGGTTGACGGCATAGATCACTGCGCCAGCCACAATCAAGGCAGCAAACACCAGGGCCACACCATGACCGCCCTGACGAATCACGACAGGTTGCGTGATCACTGGTGTCGGCTCAGAGCCTGATGACGGTGGCTGCGAGGCATCGGAGTGGGCCATGCGGATGTTGTCGCTGCACTCACCCCATAGCCCACGAAAATTGGGCTGTCAGCCTTTACGCCTGAATCAGATCAAAGCGAGCGAGTACTGAGGCCTGATTGCGCAGCACACCCAAAAGGTTGAGGCGATTGCGACGCAGATCGAGGTCTTCAGCCATCACCATCACACTGTCGGGCCCATCAAAAAAGGCTTCAAGGGCAGGGGTCGCTTCCACCAAAGCATCAGCCAGATCCTGGTAGGCCCTAGCGCTTGCGAGGGGTTCCAGCCGCTTCACAACCCCATGCATGGCCGACTCACTTGGCGATGCAAATTGATTGGGATCAACAACGGCATCAGGGCTAAGCACGGCGGCATCGAGATCCCCTTTCTCCGCCAAGCGCGCCGCCCGTTGCACCACAGCCTGCACGGCCCCTAAACCCTGTTGTTCGCGCAAACGACGCAACAAGCGAATGCGATCCAGCACATCCAGGGGGTCTCCCAACAAACGTGCATCGCTCAAGCTGTCGCCTGCCACCGCCTGCACCAGATCGGAAGCATGACCATCATCTTCGAGCTGCGACTGGATGCGCTGGCGCAGGAGCTGCACCAGATCAGTGGTGAGGGCTGAGGCATCTACCTCGAAGTCGGGGAAGCGCTGTTGCCAGATCTGGGCCGACTCAGAGATGAGTGCAAGCAGATCCAGGCGCCAACCGCGGTCCCACAGGATCTGCAAAACACCATTTCCGGCACGTCGCAAGGCATAGGGATCGGATGAGCCCGTGGGACGTTCGCCCTTGGAGAAAATGCTCAGGAGTAACTCAAGCCGCTCAGCGAGAGCGACCACAGCACCGGCATCACTCTGAGGGAGTGCATCCCCTGCACCTCGAGGCAAGTAGTGCTCAACAACGGCCTGGGCCACGTCTCGGCTTTCCCCTTCTTCAAGGAGATACTTGCCCCCCATCAACCCCTGCAGTTCAGGGAACTCGCCCACCATTTGACTGACGAGATCGTTCTTGCAGAAATGGGCCGCCCGCTTTGCCGCTGATGCGGTGGCCTCAGGCAACGCCAGGGCCTCGACGAGGCTCGCAGCCAGCCCTTCAATCCGCTCACTGCGGTCCAGCAGGCTTCCCAACCCCGCTGCGAAGGTGACCCTCGCCAGCGCCTGACGGCGCTCGGCACTGGGTTGTTGGCGATCAACGTTCAGAAAGAACTCCGCGTCAGCCAAACGGGCACTGAGGACCCGTTCATTGCCACGACAAACCTGATGGTCAGCAGCAGGCAAACCATTGCCAACCAACAAAAACTCGGGGCGGAGCACATCCCTGGCCGCCAACCTGAGTGGGTCTGGCTTCACACCTGATCGCAGCAGGGGGACATAGCGCTGATGCGATTGCATCACGGTGACGATCACCTCAGGGGGGAGATCCAGGTAGCGATCAGCAATCTCCCCCTGAAGAACCCGCGGATCCTCCACGAGATCCACCAACTCCTTGAAGAGGCTGTCTGGACAGTCCAATTCACCATCCACAGCGGCAGCGCGCTGCTCAAGGGTGGAGCGAATCTGTGCAGAACGCTGCTCACGGTTGGCCTCTACACCAGCTGCAGCAAGGGCTGTCTCGTAGTCATCCGCAGAGGCAATCTCCACAACCCCTGGATGCAAGCGGTGACCTCGACTGAAACGACCGCTTTTCACCACAGGCTCACTCGCGCTGAGGGTGACAGGCACCACCTCCTGGCCCAACAGTGCGACAAGCCAACGCACAGGACGACTGAAGCGCTGTTCCCCACTGCCCCAACGCATGAAGCGGCGACCCTGAAGCCCATCAATCCAAGCGGGAATTCGCTCCTCTAACAGCGCACGCGTCGGCTGACCTTCCACCTCAACGGTGGCAAACACGCAATCACCCTTGGGGGTCGGACGGACCTCGAGAGCGGAGG
>JAAZVJ010000121.1 GCA_018623675.1 Synechococcus sp. HW_metabat.54
GGAGCCGCCGGTGGCGTGGCCTTGGTGGCCAGCGGCAGCGCCCGTGGTGATCAGCTGATTGCCAACGATGCCCTGGGGCAGCGGGTCGAGACCAACGATGAATGGATCCGCACCCGCACCGGCATCCAAACCCGCCGGATCTGCGGGCCGCAGCAATCGCTTTCCAGCTTGGCCGCCGATGCCGGTCAGCAAGCTTTGACCATGGCTGGCTGGGAGGCCAACAGTGTGGATCTGGTGTTGCTTGCCACCTCCACGCCAGACGACCTCTTCGGGTCAGCCCCCAAAGTGCAATCTCTGCTGGATGCCAAGAACGCCGTCGCCTTCGATCTCACCGCGGCCTGCAGCGGCTTTCTGTTTGCACTGATCACCGCATCCCAGTTTCTGCGTACCGGTGCCATGCGGAGGGTGCTGGTGATCGGTGCGGATCAACTGAGCAGCTGGGTGGACTGGGATGACCGCCGCAGCTGCGTGCTGTTCGGCGATGCAGCAGGAGCCCTGGCCCTTGAAGCCTGCCCCGCTGATCAAGACGGACTGCTGGGCTTTCAAATGCGCAGTGACGGAAGCCGCGGGGACTGCCTCAACGTTCCCCAAAGCAAAGACCACAGCCCCCTGGTGGGCGACACCAGTCACCAACGCGGCCACTACGAACCCATCCAGATGGTGGGCCAAGAGGTGTACAAGTTCGCCGTTAGGGAAGTGCCGGCCATTCTCAAAGCACTCCTCGACGACACCGACACCTCCGCCGATCAACTCGACTGGCTGCTGTTGCATCAAGCCAACCAACGCATCCTCGATGCAGTCGCCGATCGCTTCTCAATCCCCCACGAGCAGGTGCTCAGCAACCTGGCCCACTACGGCAACACCTCCGCCGCCACCATTCCGTTGATGCTGGATGAGGCCGTGCGCGACGGACGTGTTCAACCTGGCCATTGCATCGCCAGCAGTGGCTTCGGGGCTGGCTTGAGCTGGGGCGCAGCGCTGTTGCGTTGGCAGGGCCCCTCGTAGGCTCCCCCCACAACTGCACGCTTCTCGATGGCGATCGCCTGGGTGTTTCCCGGTCAAGGGTCACAGAAAGTCGGCATGGGCGACCCTGTGCTCAGCCTGCCTGGTGCCGAAGAGCGCTTTGCTCTGGCCTCCCAACTGATGGGCCGCGATCTCCTGGCCATCTGCCGTGGTGAAACCATCGAGGGCGAGGGACCTGCGGACCTCAACGACACCCGCAACACCCAGCCAGCGCTGTTTGTGGTGGAGTCGCTGATCGTCGACGAACTGCAACGGCAAGGGCGGCAGCCGGCTCTGGTGGCTGGCCACAGCCTGGGTGAGCTGGTGGCTCTCTATGCCGCGGGTGTCTTTGATGCTGCCACCGGGCTCGAGCTGATGCTGAAACGCTCCACCCTGATGGCGGCAGCCGGTGGCGGCGCCATGACGGCGGTGATCGGCTTCGATCGCGAGCAGCTGGAATCGCTGGTGTCGGCCAACGACAGCGTCGTGATCGCCAACGACAACAGTTCTGCCCAGGTGGTGCTCTCAGGCACTCCCGATGCCGTCAAGACCGTGAGTGAACAGCTCACCTGCAAACGGGCGATCCCCCTGCCTGTTTCGGGAGCTTTCCACTCTCCTTTCATGGCTGATGCGGCGAAAGCCTTCGCAGATCACATCGATGCGATCGGCTTCGAGGACGCCCGTGTGCCAGTGCTGAGCAACACGGATCCCAGCCCCACCTGTGATGGTGCCCTGATCAAACAACGGCTGCGGGATCAAATGACCACCGGCGTGCGCTGGCGCGAAACCATGGATGCCATGACCAGCGCCCAGGTCGACACCCTGGTGGAAATCGGCCCCGGCAACGTGCTCAGTGGACTGGCAAAACGCGCCATGAGTGGTGTTGTCGCCAGCCAGCTGGCGAGTGCAGGCGATCTCGGGCTCTGATTCGTGACCTTGCCTGTGCAGGCCGCTGACGCATCTGCGCCGCTGGCCCTTCCTCCCCGACCAAGCCTCACCTACAGACTGGTGAGCTCCTTGGTGGTCTTCCCCCTGTTTCGTGTCCTCTTCCGCGGACGCACCCGGGGGCGTGAGCATGTGCCCCCGCAGGGCCCCCTGGTGGTCGTTGCCAACCATGGCTCCCACCTGGACCCCCCCTTGATCGGCCATGCCTTGGGCCGTCCAGTGGCCTTTATGGCCAAGGCAGAGTTGTTCGCGGTGCCCCTGCTCGGGCCCTTCATCAGAGCACTTGCGGCCTACCCGGTGAAACGAGGAGCCAGCGACCGGGAAGCAATCCGTACCGCCACAGCGCGCCTGCAGGAGGGTTGGGCCACGGGGGTCTTCCTCGATGGCACCCGACAGCCCAACGGACGGGTGAATCAACCCATGCCTGGAGCCGCCCTGCTGGCCGCCCGCAGCGGTGCCCCCCTGCTCCCGGTCGCCATCATCAACAGCCACCGCGCCCTCGGTACTGGCCAGAAACGGCTGCGTTTGGTGCCGATCGAACTGCGGATCGGGGAGCCATTACCAGCGCCGGCTTCGCGGCGAAAGCCCGACCTGGAAGCCACCACCTTGGAGCTCCAGCGGCGCATCAATGCCCTGATCGATCAGGGCCGCTGACCCAAACGCTGCATCTGGGCACGGGCCCAAGGCTTGAGGTCTTGACCGGTGAGCACCCACGCCAGAGCCCGGAGGCCATCACTCCATTGCTTGCCCGCCCCCTCCTGCGGGCAGGTGGTGCGGCAGGCCACCGGAACCCCCGTGAGGCGAATGCCGCGGCTCCCTGCCACCACGCTGCCCACGGTGAGGGCACGCGGGAGGTGATCTTCACTGGTCACCAACAACACGTGCTCGACGCCATCTCCTTGCAGGTCATCCACCAACGAGGTGAAATTTTCGAGCGTGTCCGCAGCGCGGTAATCCAGCACCACCTGCCCAGCCGACAAGCCCTCCTTCTCCATTAACCACTGGGCATATTCCGGGTTGCTGCCGCCACTCACCACCAATGGCAAGCGCAGCTGACGCGCCAACTGCAAGCCGGCCCGCTCACGATCCACATCGCCCCCCAACACCAAAATCCGTTCGGGCGGCCGATCGGTGAGCAGTGCCTGCCGATAGGGCAGCAATGGTCCGGCACAGAGAAAACCCATCAATCCAGCCCCTCCGATCCAGATCCAACGGCTGGCCATGGCTGTTACACCACCCCCACGGGTGACGTGGGATAGATGGGCAACACCGACTGCCACGGGGCTGAAGCGTTGGCGCGATAGGCCTCCAAACAGAGGTCCAACAGCCGCCCTACATCCGCGTCAACGTTCTCGGCCATGGTGAGAGCCGGTGACGGAGATGGTCCATCCGGCAGGAGATGGGGCTCCTGCAACTCATCCACACAGCCCTCGGGATGGAGTTGGTATTGCCCCCCCACCTGCCCGCGCCGGGGCAGGGTCTGCACAATCCAAAACGGGCCTTCAACAGGGGCCAGAGATGCGGACTGGGCCAAACGGGGGGCCATCAAGGCAAAACTGCTCCATCCATCCAGCGGACAGCCCAATTGCTGCGCCAGGGTGCGAGCCATCACCACGGTGAGACGGGTCCCCGTGAAGCCACCAGGCCCTTTGGCCACCGCCAGGCGCACGATGCTGGGCCACTGATCAGCAGGCAGGAGCTCCTGCACCACGCCAAGAAGGCCATTGGTGAGCTCCCGCCCCGCTGGCCGGGTCAGCACCCGCCGACTGGCTTCTGGCGCATCCAGATCCAGGGCAGCCACTCCGAGCATGGGGGTGGAGCTATGCAAAGCCAATAACCAACGACTCATCGGGGCATCTCCACACCAGGACGCAAACGCTGCCAATGACCAGGGTCTGAATCAAAGCTGGCGCAGCTGCGCACATCCCATTCGATGCCTGCCTGACCGCCTGGTAGATCGATCACACTGATGTGGATCTTGGGCTGTTGCGGTTCCCAATCAGGGGCAGGGTTGAGATGGGGAACACCATGCTGCCGTTCCACCGCGTGATAGGCCTGACAACGATCCACCCAGCGGCAGTCAACGCAGATGCACATCCCTCCTCCCGCCGCTGAGGGCTCCATTCTGGAGGGAAAACCGACGGATTTGGTTCATCGGTTGCTGAAGGAACTGGCTCCCGAGCACTGGCCAGTACCCATGGAAGCGCTCCCCCCCGGGAGTGCCCTTGTGGGAGGGGCCGTGCGGGATGGTCTGCTGCAGCGACTCGGCCCCACCCCTGATCTGGATCTGGTGGTTCCTGCGGACGCCCTGCTCCACACCCGACAACTCGCCAAAACCTATGGAGGAGCCTGCGTTGTTCTGGATGAAGAACGCGACATGGCCCGTTTGGTGGTGAAGGGTTGGACCATTGACCTGGCCAAGCGTGAAGGCACCAGCCTCAACGCCGACCTTCAGCGGCGCGATTACCGAC
>JAAZVJ010000122.1 GCA_018623675.1 Synechococcus sp. HW_metabat.54
CCACTCTTGGGTGCGAACACCGTAAAGCGCAAAGGCCGCAAGCACCGCCCACTGCTTTTTGGTCGTGGGCGTACCGATGGCAGCGAACAGATCCTGGCCCAATCCGGGCAACAAACGATCCAACCGCTGCTGCAGGCTCAGATGGGCATGAAAGCTCTGCCGGTTGAGGTGGTCCACCACCGCCACCAGCCCCTTCTGGCGAAGACTCGACCAGCCGGCCTGCTGGGCCAGTGCCTCCCCCCAGCGCTGAACCTGGTCTGGACTGACACGAACCGGATCCGCGGCCGCTTCCTGCTGCCACTGCCAGGCCTGCGTTCTCGCAGTGCGTTGCTCAACGCGGGCGAATCGCTCCAGGCGATCCAAACGATTGCGAAGCTGAAGCACTTCACGGCGAAGCGCTTCATTTTCTGCCAGCAACGCCTCCACATTGCTGGTGACCGGCCGGGAACGCGGCTCAGAAGACCAGCGTCGCGGATCAAAGCCCATGGCGTACCCGACCCCCGACCTCGATCAGCGTTGGGACGAACGCCCGGAACGCTTGGGGCGGCCAGCGCCGCGGTTGCGTTCATGGTGATTGCGGTTTGGTGCGCCACCACGGGGAGCACGGCGTCCTCGGCCACCACTGAGGTCGAGGGGGGGCGCATTCAACACTGTGGGCTCGAACCCCGGCACCAACACTTTCTCCAGAGATTCGCGGGTGGTGCGCTCGATGGCCTTCAACAACAGGGCCTCCTCCGCAGCCACCAGGGAGATGGCATGACCGCATTCACCTGCACGACCCGTGCGTCCAATGCGGTGCACGTAATCCTCAGCCACGTTGGGCAAATCAAGATTCACCACATGGGGGAGTTGCTGGATATCAATGCCGCGCGCAGCGATGTCGGTGGCCACCAACACGCGCACCGAACCATCCTTGAATCCCTGCAGGGCACGGGTGCGCGCGCCCTGGCTCTTGTTCCCGTGGATGGCCGCAGCAGCCAGCCCTTCCTTGCTTAACTTTTCGGCAACCCGGTTGGCTCCGTGTTTGGTGCGTGAAAAAACGAGCACCTGGCGCCAATCATTGCTGCGAATCAAATGGCTGAGCAGCTCTGGCTTGCGTTTCATGTCGCAGGGATGCACCACTTGCTGAACGGTGCGCGCCGTTTGATTCGGGGGAGTGATCTGAATCTGCAAGGGGGCATTGAGCAACCCCGTTGCCAACTTGCGAATCGATGGGCTGAAAGTGGCTGAAAACAGCAAATTCTGTCGCCGTTCTGGAAGTCGGGACAACACCCGGCGGATGTCGTGAATGAAGCCCATGTCGAGCATGCGATCGGCCTCATCAAGCACCAGAAATTCGACCCGTTCAAAACGAACAGCGCCCTGCTGGTGAAGATCCAGGAGACGACCGGGGGTTGCCACTAACAGATCCACGCCCTGCTGAAGACGCTGAATCTGTGGATTGATCTTCACACCGCCAAACACCACATCGCTGCGGAGGCGTAGGTGGCGGCTGTAATCGCGAACGTTGTCGAGCACCTGCGCCGCAAGCTCACGGGTGGGAGTGAGCACCAGGGCACGAATCTGCCCACGACCAGGCCGGGCTCCATGGCTGAGTTTCTCCAGCATGGGCAAGGTGAAGCCCGCCGTTTTCCCAGTGCCGGTTTGAGCGGCAGCCATCAGATCGCGACCGCTGAGCACCGCGGGGATGGCCTGCTGCTGAATGGGTGATGGCTGGCTGTAGCCCTTCTCCTGCAGTGCCTTCAGCAGAGGAGCGCTCAGCCCCAGATCGTCGAAGGTTGCTGTGGCAGCTGCAGAGACGGAAGCGGAAGCGGTGATGGCCATCGGGCGATGACTGTTCACCCTAGGAGCAGGCGAATCCAGGCCTCGCAGCGTCGGTTCTGGTGCCGTTAATGACAGCCGTAGAGGTCGTAGGCCTGCTGCCACACCTGATCCAGGTCTTGATCCGTGAGCGCCAGGGCCTGAGGGTGCAATTGCTGCAACCAAGCACGGCGACCTTGGCCATCGTGAGATTCAAAAAACGTGTCTTGGGCCGCCAACACCCTGAACTTGAGAAATTCGAGCAGCATGGCTCGCCGGCGAATGCGATCAGCGGGTGGAAGGGGCGGATCTGCCAATGCAGAGGGCGGTGAACCGCTCTGAAGAATCAGGCGGGATGGATCAACACCCATCTGCCAGTGATCTTGAGCGGGCAGATCCTCAATCCAAGGCGCCAACACCTCCAAGACCGAGGGAGGTTGCCAATGCCGCGCCTTGGTTTCGGGGTGGGGGTAGTACACCAGGGCTGGCCAACATTGGGCTTGATCGAGGCTGCGCAGCTGAATGGCCCAGAACGAAAACGTTTCGGGTGGGTGCAACGTGGTCCAGCGCAGATTGGGGAAGTGGTAATCGGGCTGACGAAGCGACCACCACGCTGGAGCAACCGAAAGATTGAGGGTTCCGAACCAATAGGGGCTGAGGTCAAGCCCTTGCTCTGCAAACAACGGCGCCTGCATCGCCAGGGTGCCCCGTGGGTAAGGAGAGGCCGTGCGTGAAGGATCGCGATTCGCAATCCCTGAGGCCACGCCATGGCCGTCAAGACGCTTACAGCGATGCCAAACCAAATCGTGGGCCTCAGACACCGTCAGCCACCTCGAGGTTCGTGGTGCAGGCATTGCTCACACGGACCATCCGGAAGAACGGCACAACGAAGCAATGGGCTGAGGGCATTGAAACGACAACTGGGGTCACCAATCACCCAGCCATGGCGGTAGCGCTGGGCATCTGCGGGTTGTTGCTGCTGCTTCACCAACAGCACAACGGAAGCCAATTGGTAACGACCTGAACGCAGGGCGTAGCGATGTCTGCGCTGCAGCACCAGATAGCTGCGGGCGTCATGCACAAACCAGCGTCCTGGTTGGGGGGAGTCGTCGAGCTCAATGCGGTCGAGAAGGCGCTCACTCCCCGATTGGCGCAATTCCACCAACACCGTCAGGTCTCCTCCGCCATGGGCAAAGAACGTTCGGAAAAGCCCCAAACGAGCAGGGCCACAACCGAGCAGAGGGTGAACCACTCCGGCACATGAAGGCCCGCCACAACCAGGGTGACCAGCAACTTCACGCCCACTAAGGCCACCGCAAGGAAACCTGCTGTTTCAAGGCGAGGAAACACCTCAAGCCAATGCACAAATAAGCCTGATGTGAAGCGCAGAGCGATCACACCGATCAAGGCACCAGTGACGACCAAGATCAGTTGATCACTGATGGCCACAGCGGCGGCAACGCTGTCGATGGAAAAAGCGAGATCGGTAAACGCGAGAGCGGCCACCGTGCGGGCAAAGGATCCAGAAGCAGAGCTGGAATCCGGCTCAGCGCCTGAGTCGTCTTCAGCCTTGGTTTTCTCACGCCAATGGTCGAAGCAAAGCCACAACAAATAACCACCAGCCAGCAGTTGGATGGGCCGAAAAGCCAGCACCCACTGGGCCATCAAGATCAGGCCAATGCGCAAGCCAAAAGCCATGGCAATGCCCACGTTGAGGGCCTGCCGTTCACGGGCGGGATCGGCCTGCGTGCGCGCAATGGCAGCCAAGGCAATGGCGTTATCCGCGGAGAGAATCAACTCCAACGACACCAGCACTGGCAACAGGGGCAGCAGCTCGCCCCAGCGATCCACACCATCGAGCAGTGGCGTTAGTGAAGGAAGGGCAGCTGAATCCATGCAGCGCAGCCTAGAAATGGGCAACGCATTGCAGCGATATGAACACCCAGGCCCAGCTCTGCCACATCGATAGTGATCGCTGCGTGGTGTTGGTCACCGCCTGGTCTGATGGAAACGTTGTGGGCAGTGCGCTTGGAGAAGCGGCAAATGCCGAGTTGGCAGAGGACCGGGCCCTGCAACGGCTGATGGAACGAGGACAGGGACTCAGTGATTCAGCGCCAAGAGTGATGAGAACCGAAGCGCCTATCCGGCGTGAGCAGGCTCCAAGCCCGCAGGTCCCAGTTGAAAAAAGCGGAGAGGCCTCCACGGCCCCCTTTGAAAAGCCAGTGCCCATCACCCGCAAACCTGCGGAGGCTTCGAGCAGCCAGCAGCCCACGGCCTCAGACGCCCCACCAACCGCTGCGTTACCAACCATGCAGCAGGAACCTGAACCATCGGCGCCGAGTGAAGCGCCCACGGATCCCGATGACTGGAGTGATGAACTCGCGGCGGTGGACCTGGAGATTCGCCGCATTGGCTGGGACCGTGAACAGGAACGGAGCTACCTCGAACGGGCTTTTGGCCACAGCAGTCGCCACAAGCTGACCCGGTACAGCGATCTGGTCGCTTACCTCAAACGACTCAAAGCGCTTGAACCTGGAACCCCCGTCGAAGCGGCACCTGTTCCGCTGCGACGCAGCGACCTGATCAGCCAAGGGGATCAGATGTTGCAAAGCCTGGG
>JAAZVJ010000123.1 GCA_018623675.1 Synechococcus sp. HW_metabat.54
CCCGATATGGCACCAATGGTGTTTGCCAAAGCGATCCTGGCGGGGAAGCCGATTCGGGTGTTTAACCACGGCCAGATGCAGCGCGACTTCACCTACATCGACGACATCGTGGAGGGGGTGCTGCGCTGCTGCGACAAACCGGCCACCGCGAACCCCGACTTCGATCCCCTGGCCCCCGATCCCGCCACGGCCGCGGCACCCCACCGGGTGTTCAACATCGGCAACAGCCAGCCCACACCCCTGCTGCGCTTCATTGAGGTGATGGAGGAGGCCCTGGGCCGCGAAGCCATCAAGGATTTCCAGCCCATGCAACCTGGCGATGTGGTGGCCACCGCCGCCAATACCGCAGCTTTGGAGGAGTGGGTGGGCTTCAAGCCCTCCACGCCGATCGAAACCGGCGTGCAGCGCTTCGCTGAGTGGTATCGCTCCTTTTACGGCGTCTGATCGCCTGTCGTCAGTCAGCAGCGTCGTAGCAGCGTTATCCCATCAAAAAAGCCCCCTGGTCAACGGCCAGAGGGCTTTTGATGCGTGAATGGCTTCCGATCAGGCGGAACCGACGCCGGTGTAGGAGCCGTAGAAGAACAGGCCCACTACGAACAGAACAGCCATGCCGCCTGCGGTGGCGACCAGCCAAAGGGGGAGAGTTCCTTCGGTCCAGCGAGAACGCCAAGCAACGGCGGGGCGTCCGTCAGGAAGGCGATCGGGAATACGACCGTCAGGAAGATTGGATTTCTTACCGCTCATGATTCAGTCCCTCAGTTGAAGAAGTAGCTGGAAAACAGAATTCCAGTGACGAACACGAACAGCAGGCCCAGGTAGAGGCTGGTGCGATTCAGCTCAACCGGAAGGTTGTTGGGGTTGTCGTTGCGCTCCATGGTGTCTCAGTTCCGTTGTTGGATTCAGCGGCGGATGAACTGCATGGCAGCCAGGGCGCCAATGAAGAACACCGTGGGCACGCCCAGGGTGTGAAGGGCAAGCCAGCGCACCGTGAAGATCGGATAGTTGCGCGGCGTGGAGGTGGCGGGAGTCTGCGTCATGACTTATTTCAGGCGGACGTCGAGTTGATCCTTGCCCTCATAGCGCTGGCTCACAACAGGAGCTTTGCTCTCCGACGCCTGGAAGTAGGCATCGGGACGAGGAGTTCCGAAGGCGTCGTAGGCCAGGCCTGTCGACACGAACAGGAAGCCGGCGAGGAAGATCGCAGGCAGGGTCACAGCGTGGATCACCCAGTAGCGGATGCTCGTGATGATCTCAAAAAACGGGCGTTCCCCGGTGGAGCCGGCAGCCATGGCTTCGGGCGTATCAGCTTGGCGATCCTAAAGGGCGGAGCTGATGGACCGGGGATTGAACGGAGTGTTGGTTACAGAGAGTTGTGGCTGCAGGTGAGTGTTCAGCCCACCCAGCGCAGCAAGATGCCGCGCTCGCCCAGCAGGAACCCCTTGCCGTCCACCAGCTCGAAGCGGGTGAAGTTGCTGGGCTGCTGAGAGCCCACGGGATCCCGCTGCCAGCTGTCGCCACCGTCGTTGCTCACCAGCAAGGTGCCGTTGCCACCAGCAGCCCAGAGGGCGCCATCGGGTGTCCAGGCCAGATCGAGATAGCCGTAGCCATTGGTGATCGGAACGATCGGCTTGCTCCAGCTTTCGTTGTTGCTGGCGTCGTCATTGAGGCGGATCTGAGCACCACGGGCCAGCATCCACAGGCGGCCGTCGGGTTGGTAGCCGATGCTCTGCAGCCGCTGGCTGCTCACCCGCTGATGCACCTGCCACACCGCTTGGCCGGGATCCCAGCTGGCATAGAAATTGCCGAGGCTGCTCACGCTCACGTAGCGGCCGTCGTCGCTGCGGCGCAGGTCACGCACGGCACCGGCGGCGTCCGTCACCTTGGCGTCCCAGCTGCCGCCGCCATCGTTGGTCTGATACACGGCACCCACGTTGGTGGCGAGCTCAGCGCTATCGCGGCCAAGGGCCGTGATCAGATAGGGCTCGCCGGGAAGCTTGGTGTCCAGGAAAAGGCGCGTCCAGTTGTTGCCGCCATCGGTGGTGTGCATCAGCAGACCGGGTTGACCTGCGATCCAGCCGTCATCGCCGTCGAAGTCGATGCTGATCAGGCGGAAGTTTTCCTCTTCAGGGAGATCGAGGCTGCGCTCGCTCCAGTGGGCACCACCGTCATCGGTTTCCAGGATCATGCGATTGCTGCCCACCAGGAAGCCGTGGTTGGCATCGGTGAAGGCCACATCCAGGGGGTTGGCCTGGGTCTCCAGGTCGATGGCCTGCCAGGGGCTACTGGTGGCTGCCGCCAGGCGGGTGGCGACGCAGCCGCCGAGGCCTAGCCCGATGCAAGCCACCAGCGCCAGCTGGAGCAACGGTTTGAGGAAGCGCTTCATGGGTTCAGCAACAACAGTTTCAGGAGCAGCAGTCGTGAGGGGAGGCCGATGGGGCCGATCCATCAACGCAGGGAATACAAGGACAGGAAGAAGGCAAACGCCAAGGCCATGCTGCCGAAGATCAGCACGTTCTTCTGGCCAGGGGTGAGCCGGTTAACGCCAAGGCCGAAATCGAGGTTCTCCTCAAAGCCGCTGGCCTTGGTGGCGGGGCCGATGTCCCGGAAGGCGCCGACGCGGCTGCGGCAGACCGGGCAACGGAAGCTGACTGCGTCGAGCTCTTCGAACGCAGTGCCGGGCTCGATGGCCAGTTTTTTCACCCCTTCGGCAGGGTCGTACACGTACCCGCAACTGCGGCACTCGAAACGGTGCGTGCGGGGATCGGAGGCAGGGGCTTCGCTCTCAGAGGCTTCGATCTCAGCAGCTTCGCTTTCAGCTGAGGCGGCTGCTTGCTCCACGCCTTCCGCATTCACGCCAGGGTCGACGCTGTCTGCAGTCGTGGCTTCCGCTTTCACACCGCTTTCCTCTTGGGGAGGTACAGGGTGTTCGGATCCAGTGATCTCGTCGCTCACCACGGCTTAATAAGGCGCAACAACTCTATCGGGGGCGCCAGTCGGTGGTGGTGAATGCCAGACTGCCCCCCAGGTCGGGCTTGTCCATGTTCGCGCTGCCGGGTTACGACGCCTTTCTTGGCTTTCTGCTGATTGCAGCAGCAGTGCCAGCGTTGGCGTTGATTACCAACAAGCTCCTCGCCCCCCGCAGTCAGCAGGGAGAGCGGGAGATCACTTACGAGTCGGGCATGGAGCCCATTGGCGGTGCCTGGATTCAGTTCAACATCCGCTACTACATGTTCGCGCTGGTCTTCGTCATCTTCGATGTGGAGACAGTGTTCCTGTACCCCTGGGCAGTGGCCTTCCACCGCCTCGGTTTATTGGCCTTTATTGAGGCCCTGATTTTCATCGCCATCCTTGTGGTGGCACTGGCCTACGCCTGGCGTAAGGGCGCCCTTGAGTGGAGCTGAGCTGATGCCTGAATCAATCTCCCCGTCGATTTCCGCCGTTCGCGACCTGCGCGGAGCCAGCTGTGGTCCTGTGGCAGGTGCCTCTGAAGGTGCGCCTGCTGTCACCACCGATCTGAGTGAGAACGTAATTCTCACCAGCCTTGATGATCTCCATAACTGGGCCCGTCTCAGCAGCCTTTGGCCGTTGCTCTACGGCACGGCTTGCTGCTTCATCGAATTTGCGGCCCTGATTGGCTCCCGCTTCGACTTCGACCGCTTCGGTCTTGTGCCCCGTAGTTCACCCCGTCAGGCCGATCTTTTGATCGTGGCCGGCACGGTGACCATGAAAATGGCGCCTGCGCTGGTGCGTCTCTATGAGCAGATGCCCGAGCCCAAGTACGTGATCGCCATGGGGGCCTGCACGATCACCGGCGGCATGTTCAGTGCCGATTCCACCACCGCTGTGCGGGGGGTCGACAAGCTGATTCCCGTTGATCTCTATCTGCCTGGATGCCCTCCCCGGCCCGAGGCGATTTTTGATGCGGTGATCAAGCTGCGCAAGAAGGTGTCCAATGAGTCGGTGAGTGATCGCCGCCAGCTGCAGCAGACCCACCGCTACTGCACCGTCAAGCACGCCATGACCCCGGTTGAGCCGATCGTGACCGGTGCCTATCTCCAGGCCGAAACCCAGATCGCCGCCCTCAAGCCTGGTGCGGGTCTGGCGATGCCGTCCTTGGCAACTCCCGCCAGCACTGAAGCTGAGCCTGCCTCCTCCGACTCCTCCGCGTCCTGACTTGATCCGTCATGAGTGAGACCCCGAAATCCCCCGCTCCCAAGGGCGCTGACGACAACCTCCCCGCAGCTCCTGAGCGCGGCCCTGTCAGCCAGTGGTTGCAGCAACAGGGCTTCGACCATGAGCTGTTGCCGGCTGATCACCTGGGGGTGGAGACCATCGGAGTGGATCCGGTGTTCTTGCCCGTGATTGCCGCAGCCCTGAAGGGTCATGGCTTTGATTACCTCCAGTGCC
>JAAZVJ010000124.1 GCA_018623675.1 Synechococcus sp. HW_metabat.54
ACCGTGCAGGATCAGGATCCGCCAGTTCCGTCACTGACGGACAGGTACAGACAAGATTGCGATCGCCATAGGCGTTATCAATCCGGGCCACATGGGGCCAAAATTTTGACGCGCGTTGATCCGGAAGAGGGAAGGCTGCTTGCTCTCGGCTGTAGGCCCGATCCCAGTGGTCAGCTGTCACAGCAGCGAGCGTGTGGGGAGCTCGCTTGAGCGGATTGTCAGCTGAATCGCTCACCCCTGATTCAATCGCTGCCGCTTCGGCCCGAATCGCAATCATCGCGTCGCAAAAACGATCGAGTTCGGCGAGATTTTCACTTTCGGTGGGCTCCACCATCACCGTGCCAGCCACCGGCCAACTCACGGTGGGGGCATGGAATCCGTAATCCATCAGGCGTTTGGCGATGTCGTCCACTTCCACCGAAGCGGTGCGCTTGAGGTCTCGCAGGTCCAGGATGCATTCATGGGCCACCAGGCCTCCCTCACCCCGGAACAGCACCGGGAAATGGGCATCCAGACGACGGGCCATGTAATTGGCCGACAACAGTGCAACCGCCGTGGCTTTGCGCAAACCATGGGGCCCCATCAAGCGGAGATACATCCAACTGATCGGCAGGATGCCGGCACTGCCCCAGGGAGCAGCAGACACCGCACGAATCGCTTGCTCTCCACCACAGGCCGCCAAAGGGTGACCAGGCAGGAACGGCAACAAATGCTCTGCAACACCGATCGGCCCCACGCCAGGACCACCACCGCCATGGGGAATGCAGAAGGTTTTGTGCAGGTTGAGATGGCAGACATCAGCGCCGTAGGCACCGGGCCGGCACAGACCCACCTGGGCATTGAGGTTGGCCCCATCGAGATACACCTGACCGCCATGGGCATGCACGCAAGCGCAGATTTCTCGGATCCCTGGCTCGAACACGCCATGGGTTGAGGGGTAGGTGACCATCAAGGCCGCCAGGCGGTCACTGTGCTGCTCAGCTTTGGCCTGCAAATCGGCCAGATCCACGTTGCCCTGGTCGTCGCAGGCCACCGCCACAACCCGCAAACCGGCCATCACGGCACTGGCGGGGTTGGTGCCATGGGCGCTGGTGGGGATCAGGCAAATGTCGCGGTGACTCTCCCCACGGGACTGATGCCAGGCACGAATCACCAGCAATCCGGCGTACTCCCCCTGGGAACCGGCATTCGGCTGCAGTGACACACCGGCAAACCCGGTGAGTGCGGCCAGCCAATGCTCGAGGTCATTCACCATCTGGCGCAGGCCCGCCAGCTGCTCCGGAGGAGCAAAGGGATGCAAAGCCGCAAAGCCGTGCCAGCTCACCGGCGCCAACTCAGCCGCGGCATTGAGCTTCATGGTGCAGCTGCCCAGCGGGATCATGCTGTGCACCAGCGATAGATCACGGCTCACCAAACGCTGGATGTAGCGCAGCAACTCGGTTTCACTGCGATACGCATGGAAGACGCTCTGCTGGAGCCAGGGCGTGTCGCGCAGCGGCACCCCAGGTAGGGCAGCCTGCAGATCGGTTGGAGACACATCCAAGCGAGCGGCCTGATCAACGGCCGGAGCAGCAGCACCCACTGCCGATGCGAGCAGCGCCAGCAAGGCATCCAGCTCCTGGTCGTCACTGCATTCATCCAGGCTGATGCCAAACCCGGTGGCCTGCTCCAGGGCAGCCCCATCGGGCAACACCCGCAGGTTGTATCCCTGCTCAGCCGCCAATCGGTGCACCTCAGGGGCCTGAACGCAGTGCACATCCAGCCCATCGAAACGGCACTGGTCCGCCACCGGGTAACCCAAGTGGCGCAGGCCGGCTTCAAGGCGTTGACGCAGCCCCACCATCCGGCGCGCGATTGCCTCTAACCCCTCCGGGCCATGGTGCACCGCATAAAAAGACGCCATCACCGCCAGTAACACCTGGGCGGTGCAGATGTTGCTGGTGGCCTTGTCGCGGCGAATGTGCTGCTCGCGGGTTTGCAGCGCCAAACGCAATGCAGGGTTGCCTTCAACATCGCGGGACTGACCCACAATCCGGCCCGGCACCTGGCGCTTGAAGGCATCACGGGTGGCAAAAAACGCAGCGTGGGGGCCACCACCGGCCATGGGAACCCCGAAGCGCTGGGCACTCCCCACCGCAATATCGGCCCCAAGGGCACCGACGGGCTTGAGCAGAACTTGCGCGAAAGGATCGATGGCCACCGTGGCCAGAGCCCCATGGGCATGGGCCTGCTCGATCACTGAGCTGGGATCCCACAGGCGACCGCAACGCCCCGGGAGTTGAAGCAGCACCCCAAACACGTCGGCATCCCAACGGAAGGCCTGCGGCTCGGCTCTCTCCAACACAACGCCCAGGGGTTCGGCGCGGGTCTGCAACACCGCCCAGGTTTGCGGCAACACCGCCGCATCCACCAGAAAACGCTTGGCGTCTGGCCGTTTGCAAACCGCCAGGCTCAGCCCCATCGCTTCTGCAGCCGCAGTGGCCTCATCCAGCAGAGAAGCGTTGGCAATCGGGAGCCCCGTCAGCTCGCTGATCAAGGTTTGGAAGTTGAGAAGCGCCTCGAGGCGGCCCTGGGCGATTTCGGCTTGGTAAGGGGTGTAAGCCGTGTACCAGGAAGGGTTCTCGAGCACATGGCGTTTGATCAACGCCGGGGTCGCGGTGTCGTGATAGCCCAGGCCAATCAGGGAGCGACAGACACGATTGCGGGCTCCCACCAAACGCAATTCCGCCAGCGCTTCGGCCTCACCGCAGCCATGGGGCATGGCCTCAACCGGCGGCATCGCATCAAGAATTGCCCCGGGCACCACAGCCCTCACGAAGGCATCGAGATCGGCGAACCCAAGCAACTCGAGCATGCGCTGCTGATCGGCCTCGTTCGGGCCGATGTGGCGCTGCACAAACGGCGAGAGCTTGATTGCTGTCTCAGCGGACTGGGGGCGCTGTTCGAGCTGGGTCAAGTCGCTCTCGCGGTTGCCGTCGACTCTAGGTAGGGCGGATCAAGCGGCGGCCACTTTGGCGGCGTAGGTGGCGGAATCCATCAATTCCTCCAGTTGCGCTGCATCCGCAGGCCGCACAGCCAGCAGCCAGCCTTTGCCATGGGGATCGTTTTGCAATTCTTCCGGGCTGGCCAGCACTGATTCATTGCGCTCCACCACTTCGCCACTCACCGGGGCGTACATCTCTTCCACCGCCTTCACCGACTCAACGGTGCCAAAACTGCTGCCGCGACTCAGCGCACTGCCCACATCGGGCAAATCGACAAACACGATGTCGCCGAGCTGATCCACAGCGAAGGCACTGATGCCGATGCGAACCAGATCCCCATCGGGATGGGCGTACTCATGGCTATCCGCGTAGCGGTACTGCGCAGGGAAGTCAAAGGCCATGGGGCCGGCAGCAGGCAAACACCTCACCCAGTGTGGGGCAGATCCACAAGTCCTGCTGCGGATAGGTCGGCAAGTGCTCGCACCAGGGCCAACTCCACATGGGCGCGATGGGTGCCGCCCTGCACATAGAGATTGAAGGGCTCCCGCAGAGGCGCATCGGCGGAAAACTCGCTGGTGCTGCCATCGATAAACGTGCCGCCGGCCATCACCAGATCGCTGGCATAGCCAGGCATGGCCGCGGGCACCGGGTCGAGATAGGAGCCGATGGGGGAGCAGGCCTGGAACGCCCGACACACCACCTTGAGGGCTTCGGGATCCCCGAGTCGTACCGCCTGAATCAGATCACTGCGGGCATCACCCGCCTGGGGCTGCACCGCATAGCCGAGGCCGGCAAAGGTCTCGGCCACCAAATCGGCACCAATCAACGCTTCCGCCACCATCTGGGGGGCCAAGAACAGGCCCTGCAGCAGAAGGCGGTGGAGATCAAAACCAGTGCCGCCTTCGCTGCCAATGCCCGGGGCGGTGAGCCGGCAGCAGGCTTTCTCCACCAGATCAGCTCGACCGGCCACATAACCACCACTGGGAGCGATGGTGCCGCCCAGGTTCTTGATCAAAGAACCAGCCACCAAATCAGCCCCCACCTCCGGAGGCTCTTGCGCCTCAACGAGTTCGCCATAACAGTTGTCCACAAAGCAAACGCAATCCGGCTGTCGCGCATGGATCTGGGCGCAGAGGCGTTGAATCGTGTCCACCGACAACGAAGGACGCCAGCTGTAGCCGCAGCTGCGCTGAATCAGGATCAGCTGCCGGGGCGTTGCCAAAGCAGCATCCAAGGCGGCTTCATCCACCGCCCCCGAGGCGGTTAGCTCCAACTCGTCGTAGGCAACTCCAAACTCCGCCAAGGAGCCCTGGCCTTCACCACGAAGACCGATCACCTCCTCCAAGGTGTCGTAGGGGCGACCGGTGATCGACAACATCTGATCACCAGGACGCAACACGCCAAAAAGCGCTGCTGCAATG
>JAAZVJ010000125.1 GCA_018623675.1 Synechococcus sp. HW_metabat.54
CAGAGGCAAGCGCCCGGCTTGATGGGCTTGACGGCCCGCCTGGACGGCCATCGCCATCGCCTCAGCCATGGCTGGGGGGTGTCCTGCCATGGCAATAGCACTGTTCACCAGCACGGCATCTGCTCCCATTTCCAGGGCTTGGGCTGCTTCGCTGGGCACGCCGATCCCTGCATCCACCACCACGGGCACCCCAGCGTTTTCGATGATCAGGGCGATGTTGGCGTCGTTGCGTAGGCCCTGGCCGGAACCGATCGGTGACCCGAGAGGCATCACTGTGGCGCAACCTGCTTCCTCGAGGTGCCTGGCAAGGAGCGGATCGGCGTTGATGTAGGGAAGAACGGTGAATCCCTCTTTCACCAGTTGTTCGGCTGCCTGCAGCGTGCCAATTGGATCGGGCAGAAGATGGCGGCTGTCGGGAATCACCTCCAACTTCACGAAGGTGTTGTCTTCCTGGCCCGCCAGTTTGGCGAGTTCCCGACCAAGCCTGGCGACGCGAACAGCTTCTTCAGCTGTGGCGCAGCCTGCCGTGTTGGGCAGCATCCAGATTCGCGACCAATCAATCGCCTCCATGAGCCCTTCGTGGCCAGCTGCCACCGTTTGGACGCGCCTAACAGCAACGGTGACCATCTCGCAGCCCGAGCGTTCGAGGCTGTCCTGCATGGACTTGAGATTGGGATATTTCCCAGTTCCGGTAAACAGACGACTGTTGAATGAGCGACCACCGATCACCAGTGGGTCGAGACCACCGGTACAGCTTGAAGGAGTCGGTGTCGAAACCATGGACATGGTGAATGCAGGAGATGGTGTGCGAACCGGTCTGGTACTGAACAGGCCTAGGGGAATGGCCCTACCTTGTGCCCATCATCCTGTTTGACCCATGCCTGTTCCACCCGTTGTGGATCTGCCGGTTGAAATGGCAGTTCCGCTGGAGTCGCAACTGCCGATTGGGTCATCTCAGTTGTCCACGTCCATCAATTTGGATGGGGGTGTCGAGAGTTTTGATCCCGTGGCGCGAGCCACCGACTTGGTGTCCACCCTGCCCCGTCAGTGGTGTGGCACCTATCGATCGCTCCCAGACGGTGCGGATCAAACCGTTTTGTTGACCCTGGCTGATGTGCGCTCCTACGGCCAGATGGTGGCGCTTCGTGGAGAGATCGCTGTTGGCAGCGTGAAATCACCGGTGCAAGGAAATCTCAACGCCAAGTCAGATCAGTTGGATTTGATCCCGTTGGCCGAGCCCTTGGGGGAGGGCCTGGAGCCAGGCGATGCCTTCCTCGGACTTCAGGGTTTTGGCGTGGCGGGATTACAAGCCGCCCGTCTTACCAACCCTGGCGGCCGACTCAACCTCTCGTCGTCTTGCGGCTCAGAAGCCCTTCCGATCCGTGGTCTTTGGTGACATCGACTTGGATCCGGCGCTGAGCTGGCGCTCAATCCGTTTGAGCCGCTTCTTGGCTGTGCTGTTGTCGGGTTCCAATCCGAGCACCTTGCGGTAAAGCTCAGCGGCTTCTTCAGGTTGCAGAAGCCGCTCCTGCGCGAAGGCAAGATTGTTCAAGGCCACCGGATAATCCCCTTTGGCATTGATGGCGGCTTTGTAGTGCTTCACAGCACCGTTGAAGTCTTTTTGGGCAGCAAGTGCGAAGCCCAAGGCATTTTCCACCAGGGCTTTGGCTTCATCCGGTTCGCCTGAAAGGCGTTTCAAGGCCTGGCGCAGATTGGCCGTGGCCTGGGGATAGAGCCGTTTGCGTAGCTGAACCGAAGCCAGTTCATACAGCTGGCCAGCGTCCTTTGATGCGGCAGCTCCAGCCTGCTCGAGCTCAATCAGATTCAGCTCATCGCGACGCACACGCAAAAGCTGGCGACCGACCACGACGGCAACGATCGCCAGCAATCCGATTAATCCCAGCAAATAGGTCTGAGGGAGGAGACCACCCATCGCAAAGAAGCTCCTCGTTTCAGAAATTCAGATCAACTTTTAGCTGCTGTCACCACGTTGGTGAAGCTACCGGGATCAGCCACGGCCAGTTGAGCCAGCATTTTGCGGTTCAGACGCACATCGGCTTTTTTCAAACCGCCGATCAGACGGCTGTAGCTCATGCCGTTCAGACGAGCGGCAGCGTTGATCCGAGCAATCCACAGACGACGGAAATCGCGCTTACGACGACGACGGTCGCGATAGGCATTGCACAGCGCCTTCATCACCCGCTGGTTTGCGGTGCGGAACAGGGTGCCGTTGCTGCCACGGAAACCGCGGGCAAGGCGCAGGATCTTGTTACGGCGCTTGCGGGCAACGTTGCCTCTTTTAACGCGGGCCATGGATCAGGGGTGAAAGTAAGGGGGAATGAAGTAGGTCGCAGAGAGCGAGCGCAGGCTCGATCAGGCGTAGGGCATCATCAGGGCCACACGCTCTTCGTCGGTGCGGTCCACAACGGCCTTGGTGCCCAGGTGGCGCTTCAGCTTGGGGCTCTTGTGATCGAGCAGGTGGTTGCGGAACGCACGGCGACGCATGAACTTGCCAGTGCCGGTTGCTTTGAACCGCTTCGCGGCTGCTTTGCGGGTCTTGAGCTTGGGCATGTCTCTGGCGGCTCGTGGCACAAACGACAACAATACGCCCTCAACCTCCCTGAGCCCATGAATCGCAAGCAGAGCGGACTATCGCGGGAGGGTTTGGTCAGCCTGGCGGTCGCCTTGGCTTTGGTCACTGCTGGCTGCAGGGCCCAGGAAGCTGGTTCCAAGGTGCAACTGCCCTCGCTGACCCCCACCCATCGCTCTGTGCCTATGCCGCCTCAGGCGACTGCCGAAAGCCTCTGGG
Source organism: Synechococcus sp. HW_metabat.54 (assembly GCA_018623675.1). Classification (GTDB taxonomy): domain Bacteria; phylum Cyanobacteriota; class Cyanobacteriia; order PCC-6307; family Cyanobiaceae; genus Synechococcus_C. The sequence continues at coordinate 2,810 of JAAZVJ010000125.1, forward strand.
TTGCTCTTGACGACCATTTGGGCCGCGGCACCCGAAGGGATCAATCGGCTCCAGGTTTGCAGCTCGTGAGCGCTGGCTCAGCCCCTTTGGTGTTGCGTTCAGCTGCGGCCCCTGCAGCACCGCTTGCCGAGGCTTCTGCTCTTTTGATCCGCTGGCGTTTGGAGCCTCTTCTCCAGCCCGTCAAGGTGTCTCGTTTGGTGGCGGGTCCTTACGCCAGTTTTGAGTCTGCGGATCGCGTCGCGGCCCGTTGGCGTGCGCAAGGGATCAATGCGTTGGTGGCCCATCCCGGTGAGTGGGAGGTGTGGGTTTCGGATCAAGCACCACCTCTTGACGGAGTGATGACGCGCCCTTGGCGTCAGACCATCACCAACGTGGTCCGTCCTTATTTGGAAGGTCCGGATGGTTCGCAAACCTTTGAGGGGGCCTTGGTGTTGGAAGCGCCGGATGGTTTGCGCTGGCGGGGCGGTGTGATGCGCGGCCCTTTCCGACTGCAGCCTGATGCTTACGGGAGTTGGACATTTCTTGAGCAGGTGCCGCTGGAGCGCTATCTCGAGGGTGTCGTTCCCCATGAGATCGGAGCTGGGTCTCCAGCGGCGGCTCTTCAGGCTCAGGCGGTCTTGGCCCGTACGTGGGCTCTCGCTAACAGCCATCGCTTTCGCATCGATGGTTATCACCTTTGCAGTGATACGCAGTGCCAGGTCTACAGCGATCCTCGCCAGGCTGGGACAGCGGTCCGGCAAGCGATCAAGGCCACGGCTGGCCAAGTTTTGCAATGGCAGGGGCAGCCGATTAGTGCGGTGTATCACGCCTCAAATGGCGGTGTCATGGCATCTGCACCGGAGGCTTGGGCCATGGCTCCGGCGGCTTATCTGCAGGCCAAGCCGGATGGCACCTCTGCTTGGCATCAGGCCCATGCGCTGCCTCTTGATGCAGAGGCTGTGAAAGGCCTGCTGCAGGGTGGTGTGGAGGCGTATGGCGCCGGTCACCCTTTGTTTCGTTGGCGTCGTCGCTACACAGCTGCTCAACTCAAGGCAGCGCTAGGGGATTCAGCTCTTGGCACCATTGATGATCTGAAGGTGACCGAGCGGGGCCCGAGTGGACGAGCGCTGAGTCTGCGCATCAGCGGCAATGGCCCCGACTCGCCAGTCACCTTGCGTTTGGATGCCATCCGCCGTCGCTTGCGGCGTCTGCCCAGCACGTTGTTTGTGATTGAGCAGGTTGGTCCTGGTCTTTGGCAGTTCCAGGGTGGTGGCTTTGGCCACGGCGCGGGTCTATCCCAGGCTGGTGCCATCGATCTGGCTCGCCGCGGTTGGCCCATGAAGCGGATTCTCAGCCACTACTACCCCGGTGCCACGCTTGCTCCCGTGTCCGCTGTCGGCAACGCCCCTTAGAGTCCCGTCATTCCAGGACGGTCAATGGCTCAAGCCGCAGTGACGGGAGATCACCGACGCGGCAAGTCAGCCCTGTTCCTTGTGGCCTGTGGAGCAGCTGGGGCTGCACCACACTGGTTGGATCCACTGCGCAGTTTGGCTCCAGCCTGCACGCTGGCGTTGTTGTTAGGCGGCTA
>JAAZVJ010000126.1 GCA_018623675.1 Synechococcus sp. HW_metabat.54
GTCGCATCCTCGGCTGCTCGCGAGCACTTTCACGCGACCAAGGTCGTTGACGTCAACGATGGCAACGGCCACACCAAGAGCATCGGCGGCGTCTTGGCAGAGCCGTTGCGGTGAATGAGGTCCCAGAACGATGGTTTGGTCGTAGGGCGGAGTGGTGCCCGTCACATCATCGATCAAGCGGGCCTGAGAGCCAGCGAGGCGGTAAAACCCACCGGGGCTTCCGATCAATTTCAGGCCCAATCCCAGAACCCAGGCCACCAGGACGCGGGTCGGACCAACCTGATCAATCAAGGTTTGCAAGCCGCAAGCTGTTGCCAGGCTGCTGGTGGGATGAAAAGCGCGACACAGCAGCCGTGAGAGCCACCCGGGCTCCACCATGGAGGGATGGGTGTACCGCCCTTGCATAACGGCCACCGGAGTTTCTCCAATCGTGAGCACATCACCTGGCTGGAGGAGATGTCCTGCATAGGTCTTCAAAACATCCACGGTGGTGTCGAGCGGACCCAAGAGATGGGTTCGGATCGGCAAAACGCTGCAGGAGTCTCCCTTTCGGAAGTTGGCCTGGTGGGAAGGAATGATGGAAGGTCGCTTCAAGGGCACCACCACGCCCTGTTGTCGTTGCAGCCGGCCAAAGGGGCCGTAGTTCACCCAGTGAACATTCACCCAGAGGGTGTCGACGTCATGGGTCGCATTGACACCGTTTTGTGAGGCGATGTCGATCGCAACGTGAATGCGGGTGCTTTTGTGACCTTTCACGATGTAAGCGGCCCAATAGCCATCGTCTCGAGCCTCTTCATCGGGATGATGCGCCGTCAGTCGAACCTGGGGCTCAAGCACGGTCAGATCCCGTTGTCCGAGCAGCGACGTTTCCACCTTGATTTCCGGCACGAACACCTCCATGCGCGGATGGGGGTTCGTGATCTCAAGCCAGCCCTCCACCTTCAGATGAATACCCGACTCGCTCACCACAAAGTTGTGGGCAGAGAGTCGCAGGGGCGAGGACGGCCTTAAGCGATGTCGAAGCTCCAACCACAACACTCCCAGACCCAGGAACAGGAGGATCAGGAGCAAAGTGGCCATCGGGTCACCGACCCAATGGCCGGAGGCATCAGCCCGGAAGCGTAAGCGGTTTTGGCCCGGGATTAGCGGGTCTGCACCTCGGTGTTGAGCTCGTTGAAACTGAGGCTTGTGCTCACACCTTCTGGGGCCGGAATACCGGTTGCCTTGCTCACTGCTGCATTGATGGCCTCTAGAGGAACCTGGCCGTCTTGATCGAGCTCAACCTTGCCCTGCCCATCAAGCACGACCACTTGTGGAATGCGTCCATGCCAGTACTTGGCCGGATCGTCGTTGCCCGTGGGCTTGCGGCCCTGGAGCGCATCGGTGGTCATTGGCATCAGATCCACGGATCGACCCCAAAGTCGCTGCAGTTCAGAAACCACGGGCGAGAAAGCTTTGCTGGTGCTGCTGTCATCGAGGTAGAACACCAAGATGCTGGTGCGACCCGCAGCTTGGGACTCCTGAAGGGTGGTGGCAGGTGGCACCAAGGAGCCGTTCCCCGCATACAGCGCATAAATGTTGCCGTCGTAGCTGTCGCTGGTGAGGCTTGCACTCACCGGAGTTGCCAAGGTGCAAATGGCAATGAACAGGCCCAAGAGCGAACGGAGCAGATGGGCCATGAGTCACTGCGGAGTAGGCCGCATTCTGCCCGTCAGCCCTTGGCGTCGACGCGACGCTGCAGGTTGCGACCCATTCCTTGGGCGACTCCTCGACCGACAAGACCGATGGAACGGCCGATCACTTGCGTCAGCACCACGACCATCAAATCGCCAAAACGCTTGATCAGAGCCTGAAGCTGCGGAGCAATGGCGTCCCGGGCCTCTAAAAGAAGGGCGACCTGCTGCTGCCACCAGCCAAGGCGACGCAGTTCCTCATCCCTGGGTTCGATCAACTGGAGCGATTCAATGGAACCACCCTTGAGTCGATAGAGATGTCGCCTGCTCTCGTAAAGGCGAATGGGGCGCTGCACCAACGTTTGCCAGCGCGACTGATTATTCAGCTGGTTGCGAACACGTTCCAGTTCCCGGGTCGGAATCAAGCGTTCCTCCAACAAGTAACGACGCAATTCGGGCCATTCCCCACAGATGCCGAGCAGTTCAGCGCTGATCAGTTCGGCGCTGCGCACGAGCCAATTGCTCACGAGGGTTTCGAGTTGCAGCAGTGCCTGGGGATGGTCAGAAGCCAGGAGCTGCCCATTCACTAAAACCGGCTGATCGAGGAGCAGAGGCACCAACATCCGCCGTGGATCTGGAAGTTCTTCATCGCTTTGGTTGAGCTCAACGTTGCTGATCAAGGTCTGGGCGACTGGTTGCAGGTCTTCCCCGCGGGGAAGGCGCACGTAGCTGCCAGTCATGGCCTGGATGGCTTGGCGGCGCATTTCAGGCTGAAGGTTGAGCCACTCCAGCTCGAGATTTCCCTCGGTGGTTGGTTCTGAGAGTGAAGCTGGTGAGCGCAACCGTGCAAACACCTGATCCAGCTGTTGAAGCAAGGCCAAGAGCAGATCTCGGCGACGATTGGGATGCAAGCCCTCCATCGCCAAGAGGTTTCCCGTGCTGTTTCCAAGGCCAAGTTCAACGGCCGTGCTGAGACGGTCTTGAATCGTGGCCCAGACAGCGATTGCATTGCGCTCCCGGAGTGTGATCGCAACGCCAGGATCGGAGGCGTTGGTTGAGGGGTTGTGGGTGCTGAGCCCCTGGTCATGGAATGGCCTCACGTCGGCCAAGCCCACCTGCAGTGGCCCCCAGAACAGCAACAGCAAGCTGCGGGCACTGTTGAGTTCCCTCTGCCGACCCTCCAACAGCAGCCGAAGCATCAAGTTTTCGGGCGGCGGGATCAGCAGAGCCTCGATGACTTGAAGGTCATTGCTGATTTGTTGCAACCCACTGGTCAGCAGCCATTGCCCCAATCCCATGGTGGGTTGGGCTTTGGTTTGATGCTTTTGAGGGCGATCACTTAGGCAAACCACGCGACCTCCATTCAGGAGTGTGGCAATCGCTTCCTTGAGTTTGGGCAGCCCAGGATCTTGCAAGACACCCGAACAATCAAGATTCAAGAGATCGCTGGTGGGGATCGCTAGCGCTGCCGGCAGCAGAATGAGAAGGGGCGCAGGTTGCCAGTACTCCTGAAGCTTTTGAAGTTCGTTGTTCAAGAGCGCCAGCGACTGCACGCTGTCCAGCGACCAGATCACCAAGCGTGGGTGTGAGCTCAATTGGCCTGCATCAAGGCAGATCGAAAAGTCGGGATCCTCTGAGGTGAGCTGAAGCGCAATGGATTCACCCAGAAGGTCTGGAGCCAGCAGCAGAATCTCGGCTTTTGCTGCGTTCACCAGTTCACCCAGACGCTTACTGACGCAAAGGTAACGAGCAAATCCCTCAGGCTCCAGTGCCTTCGGGCATCAGTTCAGAGATTTTCGCCCGTTGAGTTGCAAGGTGTACGACTCGATGCGATAGCCGGTGCTGGCTTCGATCTGTTTCAGCAGATCATCTGGAAGCTCAACATCGAGATCTTCGATCGAACCACTGTCGAGGCAGGTGAGGTGACTGTGCGGATCGCTTCTGTAGCCGTAAAGGCGGCCATTGGCTCGATCAAGACACTCAATAACACCGGCGGATTGAAGCGCCTCGAGGTTCTGATAAACGGATGTATGGCCGATCCGACGACCGCGTTGATTCAATTTTTCGAAAATATCGCGTGCGCTCATGTGACTCGCCTCGCTCCACAGCAAGTCGAGAACCATCTTGCGCTGGCGACTCAGGCGCATGCCAAGTTGCCGGCAGCGCTCAAAGGCACTTTGCACCCCTTGGCCGCTTAGAGGCGTTGAGGGCTTCTGTTGGTGGCTGGATGCACCAGACACAGCCTTAGACGAAATGACTTCACCTTAAGGCTCCGGTTTGCTTTCTGCACCTCAAGCCATGCTCTCCAAATTGGATGTTGGGTCTTGAAGACGTCCAGCCTTGACCGCCTCAATCCCTTCCCTGAGCATCACCCTGCCGTCGTAAAGGGCCCTGCCCACAATCACACCGCTGACGCCATGAGGCTCGAGAGCCAACAGGGCAAGTAGATCGGCCATACAACCGACGCCTCCGGATGCGATCACCGGAACTGAACTGGCTTCCGCCATGCTGCGCAAGGCATCCAAGTTGGGACCGGCCAGGGTTCCATCCGTAGCGATATCAGTGCTGATGATGGCTGCGATGCCGACCTGGCTGAGCTCTTTGGCGAGGGTGGTGGCTTCAACATTGCTCTCCTCGATCCAGCCACGGGTTGCCACCTTCCCGTCCCTTGCATCAATTCCAACGATGATGCGATTGGGGTA
>JAAZVJ010000127.1 GCA_018623675.1 Synechococcus sp. HW_metabat.54
AAAAGGTCCGTGAGCAACGCTTCCCTCGACCCAGGAGCCGCTGTATAGCCGTACTCCCATCGGGCCAAGGGAGGAAGCGACATCAGGATCGACTCGGTGCGGCCATTGGTCTGCAGGCCAAAGATGGTGCCCCTGTCCCACACCAGGTTGAACTCCACGTAACGACCCCGGCGGTAGAGCTGGAACTGACGCTCACGCTCTCCATAGGAGAGAGGGTGACGCTTCTCCACAATCGGGGTGTAGGCAGGCAAGAAGCCCTGACCACAGGCTTTCGCGAGGGAAAAGAGCTGCTCCCAGTTCAGGGGTTTTGAACCCGTGGTCTTGGCCACGGCTGCGGCCGGCCCCTCAGGGTTCTGGCCTTTGTACAGCTGGCCATTGCCGTCTTGGTAGTCGTAAAAGATGCCGCCCACACCGCGCGTTTCATTGCGGTGCTTGAGGAAGAAGTATTCATCGCACCAGGGCTTGAACACCGGATAGAGATCGGTACTCACCGAGTCGCAAGCCTGCTTGTGGGTGCGGTGGAAGTGACGAGCGTCTTCAAGGAAGGGGTAGAAGGGGGTGAGATCGGCCCCACCGCCAAACCACCACACCGGACCGGCCTCGAAATAGCGGTAATTGAGGTGCACCGTGGGCACATAGGGATTGCGGGGGTGCAGCACCATCGACGTGCCGGTGGCAAACCAGGGATGGCCCTTGGCTTCAGGGCGCTGCTTGAGGATGGACGGGGGAAGCTCCTGGCCGTGAACCTCAGAGAAGTTCACGCCGCCCTGTTCGAACACACGGCCCTCGCTCATCACCCGTGAACGTCCGCCGCCGCCTTCGGGGCGATCCCAGCTCTCCTCCTTGAAACGGCCGACGCCATCGAGCTGCTCCAGGCCTGCACAAATTTCATCCTGCAGACCCATCACCAAAGCCCGTGCCCGCTCGCGGGAATCAGCAGGGGGCGGGGTGATGGGCGCAGCAGCTGCACCGCTGGACGCTGCACTGGGGGAGGCGGAGGACGAACCCTTCAGGCGCCTCAACAGTGAACGAACCATGGGTGGAATCCCAAAAGACCTGACAGGAACCATTTCAGCCTGTCCCGTCTCCCGGCAAGAGCACGTGAAGGACTGTCATGGGATCTCGCCCCTAGGATCCGGCTCGACGAAGGGGGTTCATGGCGACCGCAGAGCAGGCGACCACAGCGCTGACAGAGATCCTTGATGCCGGTAGCGGACGTTCAGCCCTCGATCTGGGTTGGATCGAAAACGTACGCGTCGCCCCACCTCGGGCCGTCATCCGCCTCAGCCTTCCCAGTTTTGCCCAGGGCCAACGGGAACGCATCGCCCAGGAGAGTCGTGAACGTCTTCTTGAACTCGACGGCATTGACGACGTTCAAATCGAGCTTGGAAGCCCAACTCAGCAGCAGGGTGGCCAGAGCAGCGGCGGCATCGGCCAAGCCGGTCATGGCCAAGTCGCGGAGCGCCAGTCGATCCCCGGAGTGAAACAGGTGATTGCCGTCAGCAGCGGCAAGGGCGGAGTGGGCAAGAGCACCGTGGCCGTCAATCTGGCCTGCGCCCTGGCCCAGCAAGGACTTCGCGTTGGCCTGCTGGATGCCGACATCTATGGGCCGAATGCCCCCACGATGTTGGGGGTGGCAGACCGCACCCCAGAGGTTCAAGGGAGCGGCAGTGAGCAGCGCATGAGCCCCATCGAGAGCTGTGGGGTTGCCATGGTCTCCATGGGTCTGCTCATTGACGAAGACCAACCCGTGATCTGGCGCGGACCGATGCTCAACGGCATCATCCGTCAGTTCCTGTATCAAGTGACCTGGGGTGAACGGGATGTGTTGGTGGTCGACCTCCCCCCTGGCACCGGCGATGCGCAGCTCTCGCTTGCCCAGGCCGTTCCGATGGCCGGCGTTGTGACTGTGACCACACCGCAGCAGGTGGCCCTGCAAGATGCCCGGCGCGGCCTGGCCATGTTCTGCCAGATGTCGATCCCTGTGTTCGGCGTCGTTGAAAACATGAGTGCCTTTATTCCCCCCGATCAACCCGACAAGCGATACGCCCTGTTTGGGGAAGGTGGTGGCCAAACACTGGCCGATGAATTCGACACCACCTTGCTGGCCCAAATCCCCATGGAAATGCCTGTGTTGGCCGGTGGTGATCAAGGCCGTCCGATTGTGATCAGCCAGCCGGAATCCGCCAGTGCCGCCAGCTTCCAGCAGTTGGCGACCCGGGTGCAAGAACGCATGGGAGCAGCGGTCTAACCATGCTGGGAGGCCTGCTACGGCAACGTCGACGCAGTCTTCATGGGCGGTCGAGCTCCCAGTTGCGACGCCGCAACGACTTTGATCTGGTGCTGTGGGGCATTCCCTTGGCCATGGTGGCCATTTCAAGCCCCCTCATCCTCAGCACCCAGCGGCAGGCCGACTACGCCGACTGGTTTCAGCATCCCATCACTGCTGGCATCGGGATCGTCATCGCATGGGCCCTGGCCAGACTGCGCCTTGAACGGCTCAAGCCATTGCTGCTGCCCATCTACATCGCCACCGTGATCAGCTTGATCGCCGTGCGTGTGATTGGGACATCCGCCCTCGGGGCTCAGCGCTGGATCAGCGTGGCTGGGGTGAATGTGCAGCCTTCGGAATTTGCGAAGTTGTCGGCCATTCTTTTGCTCGCTGCCGTTCTTGACCGTTATCCGGTGGAGCGCCCGGTGGATCTCTTACGGCCTCTCGGAGTGATCTCGGTTCCGTGGGCCCTGGTCTTCATCCAGCCAGACCTAGGCACTTCACTGGTATTTGGAGCCCTGTTGCTGACCATGCTCTATTGGTCTGGGATGCCCTTCGAATGGCTGGTGCTGCTTCTGGCACCTGTTGGCACAGCTCTTCTGGCAGGAATCATCCCCTGGGCCTTGGCGTTGTGGGTGCCGCTGATGATGCTGATCGCCTATCGCTCTCTGCCCTGGAAACGCTTTGCCAGTGCTGTGATGTTGATGGTTCACACCGCCATCGCAGCGATCACGCCCTGGCTCTGGATGCACGGACTCAAGGACTACCAACGCGATCGCCTGGTGCTGTTCTTGGATCCTTCGAAAGACCCCCTGGGTGGGGGTTATCACCTCTTACAAAGCACCGTAGGCATCGGTTCAGGGGGCTGGTTCGGCACTGGCCTGCTTCAAGGTCAGCTCACCAAACTGCGGTTCATCCCTGAACAGCACACCGACTTCATCTTCAGCGCCCTTGGAGAGGAAACCGGATATGTCGGCACCGTTCTGCTGGTGATTGGCTTTGCTCTCCTGATGACGAGGCTCGTACAGGTGGCCAATCGCGCCCGTGACGATTTCGAATCACTGGTGGTGATCGGCGTCGCGACCATGGTGATGTTCCAGGTGGTCGTCAACATCTTCATGACCATCGGGCTTGGCCCCGTGACCGGGATCCCCCTGCCCTTCATGAGCTACGGACGCTCGGCCATGGTTGTGAACTTCATTGCACTTGGCCTCTGTTTGTCAGTGGCGCGACGCGGGCGAAGCCAACAAGTGCGGTGAGTAGCGGCATCACCCTGCAGACGCTTCAAGCGCGGATGGCCGAAGGACTGGAGGCGGGCAGGGTCGATGACCCCACAGCCCGTCGTTTGTGGTGGGCTGCTCTAGAAACGCTGCAAGCCGAGTTGCTGCCTGCCACAGGGGAGGCACCGCAGGGGCTCTGGATCGCAGCTCCTCTGCCTGCTCTCTACGACCCAGGATTGTTGGCCGCCATGCAGGGCTGGGCGTGGACGCCCGACCAGCTCGACTGGGGCCAAGGAGTCCAAGGGTCACTCCTACCTCCAGATCGGTTCAGCACCAGCTCCGGCGCTGGCGCTACCCATCGCAGTGGCTATCAACGCCTGACTCTGCTGGAGAGCGATGGGGTGGATCCCTTTTTGATCGTGATCACCGCGCAACGCCAGGTGGCACTCGCCCTCCACGGCCCCAGCAATCAGCGTCAGCTCTTGATGCGTTCTGATCCAGAAACCCTCGGGGCTCTGCTCACCCTTCTGGATCTGCGCCTGCAGGAGCAGGCACCGGAACAGGCCGTTGCCCTACGCCAGGCGATCGCCAGCCTCGGCAGCTTCGAGAGCAGCGAACGGTTCGGAGAACGGTTCTGGCCTGGTATCGCGGAGCGCCTGGCCTGTATGGCTCCCAGCCTCACGCTGCAAACACCAAGAGCAGTGGAGTCGACAAGCCCCAACAACGACCGCGCAGAAGCGGAACTCTCCCTCCTCGAGGCATTGACCCACGAGGTGCGCACCCCCTTGGCCACCATTCGCACCCTGATTCGATCCTTACTC
>JAAZVJ010000128.1 GCA_018623675.1 Synechococcus sp. HW_metabat.54
CCTGCACCGCCTCATCGGTAATCGTGACCCCGTGATGCAGTTCATAGCGCTCTTTCAAGCCCCGCAGAATTTCCACGCTCAGCCCAAGCGAAGGCTCCAAGATCGGCACCTGCTGGAAGCGCCGATGCAAGGCAGGGTCTTTTCCCACCGTGCGGCGGTAGTCCTCAGGGGTGGTGGCCGCAATGCAGCGCAAGTCACCACGGGCCAACGCTGGCTTGAGCAGGCTCCCAGCGTCGGCACTGGAACGATCGCTGCTCACAACGGTGTGCAGTTCATCGATGAACAACACCACCCCCGCATCGGGATCGCTGACCTCCGCCAGCACCGACCGCAACCGCTCCTCAAATTGCCCCCGGAACTTGGCACCGGCGATGAGGGCCCCCACATCAAGAGCCACTAACCGCAGCCCCTGCAAGGATTCCGGCACCTCTCCAGCCACAATCCGCTGCGCCAGCAATTCGGCGATCGCGGTTTTGCCCACACCAGGGGCACCGATCAGCACCGGGTTGTTCTTCCCCCTGCGGGACAGCACCTTGATCAGGCGCCGGATCTCGGTATCGCGGCCGATCACCGGGTCGAGCTTGCCTTCAGCTGCCGCGGCCGTGAGATCGCGGCCGTAGAGCTCAAGCGCTGAGGGTTCCGCCTCAGGGGCAACCTCCAAACCGGGCTCTAAGGGTGGCTGGGGCTCGATGCGTGAAACGGCGGGCGCCTCAGGCACACCGGATGGAGCGACTCTGCGGCTGCTGCGGCGAGGCGACCGCGGCGCAGCTTCAGGCGCAGACATCGGTGGCCTGGAAGGAGTTTGTGCGGTTGGGGGTGCTGATGGCGATGGGGAGGGCGGGGCTACCGAGGCAGGGGGCGATGGCACCGGTGCCATGGGCTCCATGGGGGGCTGCCCTCCTGCCGTCCGCGCCGGTGGACGCCATTGGCGCAACTCCGCCTCCAAGCGATCGGCAGGCAAGCCAAAACGCCCCAACAGATCTGCCCCCACCCGCGGGTCCCTACCCATGGCAATCAACAGGTGCGACACCTCGATCAGCCGCGAGCCCCAGATCCCACGAACGCGATCGGATTCTTCGAGGAGATCCTCCAGATCCTCCCCAATGAACAGGTCATCCCCCCGGGCCATCGGCTGATCGGCGAGAAATCCCTCCAACCGATCCAGCAGCTCCTCGGCGTCAATCCTCAGAAAATCGACCAGGTCGCCGTAACGGCGGTCGCTGAACAACACCTGGAGCAAATGCTCCACATCAAGCTCGCCATGGCGCCAACGGCGCGCCAGGTCTTGGCCTGACAGCAGCAGATCCCAAGCGTCATCGCTGAAGCGATCCGGCTCTGTCGTGAGACTGGCGGGCGGTTCGACGCTGGAGCGGGCCGAGGAGGTCATGGCGTTCAGAACCTTCGTTTAAGCCGCGTCCGCACGGGACGACAGCTGAATCAATTCCACTTTGTAGCCATCGGGATCTTCCACAAAGGCAATCACGGTGTTGCCGTGCTTCATCGGTCCTGGCTCACGCACCACCCGGCCACCACGCTCAGCGATCGCTTTGCATGTGCCCACGATGTCGTCAACACCGAGGGCAATGTGGCCATAGCCCTCACCCAGGTCGTAACGCTCGGTGTCCCAGTTATGGGTGAGCTCCAAGACCGTGTGGTCACTCTCAGGCCCGTAGCCCACAAACGCCAACGTGAACCGGCCAGAGGGATAGTCCTTCTTACGCAGCAGCTGCATGCCGAGCACTTCGGTGTAGAAGCGCAGAGAACGCTCCAGGTCTCCAACCCGAAGCATGGTGTGAAGCATGCGCATGCGCAGCATTGACGAGCGATCTCACCGCATGGTGCCAAAGCGCACAGGGGTGCGGCAGGGGGCATTCCATAGGATCTTTTCATCTTTGACCCGCTGCACGTGCTCGACTCCCTCGATCTCGTCATCGACACCATCGTGGCCAGGGAGGTGCTCGACTCCCGTGGCAACCCAACGGTGGAAGCCGAGGTGCTGCTCGAGGGCGGTGCCAGCGGGCGGGCGATCGTGCCCAGTGGTGCCAGCACCGGTGCCCATGAAGCCCACGAGCTGCGGGACGGCGGCAGCCGCTACATGGGCAAGGGGGTGACCAAAGCGGTCGACCACATCGAAGACCGCATCGCGCCTGCTCTGTGCGGCCTTTCGGCTCTGGATCAAGCCGCTGTTGACTCCACCATGCAGGAGCTCGACGGCAGCGACAACAAGGCGAACCTGGGCGCCAACTCCATCCTGGCTGTGAGCATGGCCACGGCAAGAGCTGCCGCCAATGGCGTCGGCCTGCCCCTCTACCGCTACCTGGGCGGCCCCATGGCTTCGCTGCTGCCCGTGCCGTTGATGAACGTGATTAACGGTGGTGCTCACGCTGCGAACAGCCTGGATTTCCAGGAATTCATGCTCGTGCCCCACGGCGCCCCCACCTTCCGCGAAGCGCTGCGGATGGGCACCGAGGTGTTCCACACCCTCAAGGGTCTGCTGCACGATCGCGGCCTCAGCACCTCCGTGGGTGATGAAGGTGGCTTTGCCCCCAACCTCGGCAACATCGAAGCCGGAGATGTGCTGGTGCAGGCCATTGAGAAGGCCGGCTACAAGCCTGGGGATCAGATTTCTCTGGCCCTCGACGTAGCCAGCACTGAGTTCTTCAAGGACGGCCGTTATGCCTTCGATGGCGGCAGTTACGACAGCGCCGAAATGGTGGGCCAGCTGGAGCAACTGGTGAATCGCTTCCCGATCGTGTCCATCGAGGACGGCCTGGCTGAAGACGACTGGAGCGGCTGGAAACTACTCACCGAGCGCCTTGGCAGCAAAGTGCAACTGGTGGGCGACGACCTGTTCGTGACCAACAGCAAGCGCCTGCAGCAGGGCATCGATCAGGGCGTGGCCAATTCGATCCTGATCAAGGTGAACCAGATCGGTTCCCTCACCGAAACCCTTCAAGCCATCGATCTGGCCGGTCGCTCCGGATACACCAGTGTGATCAGCCACCGCAGCGGTGAAACCGAAGACACCACCATTGCCGATCTGTCTGTGGCCACCCGGGCCGGTCAGATCAAGACCGGTTCCTTGAGCCGCAGCGAGCGCGTTGCCAAGTACAACCAGCTGCTGCGCATTGAGGATGAACTGGGCAGCCAGGCCGTCTATGCCGGAGCAGCAGGCCAAGGTCCCCGCGGCCAAGGCTGATCAACAGGCCTCAGGATTCCAACCAAAAGCCCCGCTTCATTCAGAAGCGGGGCTTTTTTCATGCCTCGAAACCGATTCAGATCTCAGCGGCAATCTCAGCGACCAGAGGCCGATAACCCTTCCACACGGGCATCGCGGCGAAGCTTGAGCTGCAGTTTCAGCCAACCCATGCCCACGGGCACACCAGCAGCGGCTGGCAGCAGCGCCCAGAGCGGCCGGGCACTGGCACCCAACAACGCCGCCGAGAGAGCCAAGGCCCCCAAAACCACCGACTGGCCAATGGATTGTTGGACAGTCACCATGCGACGGAACTGCCTGTCGGATTCCCCCATCCGCACCTGGAGCTGAAGATCTCCCTGCTCCAAACGCTCGAGACTTTCATCAAGGCGCCGGGGGATCCCAGCAGCTTTGCTACTCAGAGCTCCGACCTGGCGGCCCAGCTCGTTGAACAGATCATTGGGGCCGGATCCACTGGCAGTCATCAGGGGCAGCAGGTAGGGCTTGGCAATCGCCACCAGGCTAAAACCGGGATCGAGACTGCGTCCCACGCCCTCAAAGGTGGAGAGTGCCCGCATCACGAAGATCAATTCCACCGGCAGACGGAACGGCTGCCCATACACCAGCTCGTAGAGATCACCGGACAGCTTGTCGATCACATTGGGGCTGAAGGGTGGTGTCAACGCCTCCTTGAGCATGACCCTCACCAGACGGCGAACAGGGCCCACATCAATATCGGAGGCGATCACTCCAGCCGCCTGCATCTCCCCCACCAAGGCTGATGCATCCCTCGCAGCAGCGGCCCGGACCATGGATCCCAACCGACGGCGCAAACCTTCCGACAACAGGCCCATCATCCCGAAGTCGTAGTAGATGAGCGCTCCATCGCTGGCGACAGCGAGATTGCCGGGGTGGGGATCGGCGTGGAAGAAGCCAAAGCGCACCAACTGCTGGAGGTAACTGGCGGCACCAATTTCCGCGACCTCTGCAGGGTCGATCCCGGCTTCCAGCAGGGCTGGTCGATCGTTGACTTTGATGCCTGGGAGGTAATCCAGACACAGCACCCGACGGCTACTCAGTTCCCAAATCACACCAGGAACACG
>JAAZVJ010000129.1 GCA_018623675.1 Synechococcus sp. HW_metabat.54
AGTGGAACGGTGGTGAGAGGCCGGGGCCTGGGGCACACGATCGGATGGCCCACCGCCAACCTGCAGGTGGATGGCCGCAAATTCCTGCCGGGGTTAGGGGTTTATGCCGCCTGGGCTCAAGTAAACGATGCACCCGAGCGGCTGCCGGCGGTGATGAATCTCGGCCCCCAACCCACGGTGGATCCCAACTCCCCTTCTGCGGTGGAAGTGCATCTGCTCGACACCAGCCGCGATTTGGTGGGGTCTTCTGTGTGCGTGGAACCGGTGCTGCGACTGCGCGGTCAACAACGGTTTGCTGGCCTTGAGGAACTCAGCGCCCAGATTGGCCGCGATGCCGAATGCGCGCGCGACACCCTCAATGACCTGGTGAATCAGAGCGTGGAGCCCGGATAGGCATTGGTGAGTCCCCAAACGATGAACATCCCAATGCCTCCCAGCAGCACGATCCCCCAGACCAGCACCTTCATGGGACTCTCCGATCTGCCGTTATCCATGGCCGCGAGGGTGCGTGCGATTGTGCCAAGACTGCCATGAAAGCGATGGTTGCCGCCTCCCACAGCGAGCCGTGTGTGGCCCGGCTGCTTGACGCCAACCTCGACAGGGCCCGGGAAGGCCTACGGGTTGTTGAAGATTGGTGCCGCTTCGGACTGGATCGCCTCGATCTGGTGGAACCGCTGAAGCATTGGCGTCAGCAACTGGGGCAATGCCATCACGATCACTACAAACAAGCCCGCTCCACGGCTGGTGATGTGGCAGCCGGCTTGGCCCACCCCGCCCAACAGCTGCGTCCGCAGCCTGGCCAGATCGTGGCCGCCAATTGCGCCCGCGTGCAGGAGGCCCTGCGGGTATTGGAGGAATTCGGCAGAGCCCAGGATCCGGAGCTGACAAGCACGGCTGCCGCGATTCGCTACGGCCTCTACGACCTGGAAGTCTCCATCCTGGAGGCCGGTGCTCGCCACGACAGGCGCCAACGCCTCGACGCCTGCAGCCTCTGCCTGATCACCTCTCCAGGGGAAAGTCTGCTCCAGCGAGTGGAGGCAGCGCTCGGGGCGGGAGTCGGCCTGGTGCAGTACCGCGCCAAAGAGGGGCATGACCGCGAACGCTTGGCGGAAGCCCAGGCCCTCGCGCAGCTGTGCCGCAGCCACAACGCGCTGTTCATCATCAATGACCGCATCGACCTGGCTCTGCTGGTGGATGCCGATGGCGTGCACCTCGGCCAGGACGACCTCCCCACCGATGCCGCCCGACGCTTGATCGGCGATGGCCGCTTGCTGGGACGCAGCACCCACAACCTCGATCAACTACAAACCGCCCAACAGGAGGACTGCGACTACCTCGGCGTCGGACCGATCTACGCCACGGGCACCAAACCCGAGAAAGTGCCCCAGGGATTGGATTGGGCACGCCAGGCCAGCGAGCACGCCACCCTCCCCTGGTTCGCCATTGGCGGCATCCAGGCTGATCGACTCCCTGAACTCGACAACGCCGGCGTGCGCAGGGTTGCCGTGGTGGGCGCGATCATGGCCGCTGCAGATCCAGCTGCTGCCAGCCGTGAACTCCTGAATGGCCTGGCCGTTGCAGGCTGAACGCCCAACCCCCCACGACCCCTCCAGCACAATCCGTTCTCGAGCGAACCACCCCCGATGGCCACACTGACGATCCAGGTGAACGGTGAGCAGCGCTCACTGGATGCGGAGCCCCCCACCTTGGACACGGTGGTGCAGCAGCTGGGGCACCACCCCAAATTGGTGGTAGTGGAATTCAACGGATTGATCCTCACCCCTGAGCGCTGGGCAGCCCAGACGGTGCAGAACGGCGACAATCTTGAAATCGTCACCATCGTGGGTGGTGGTTCCTAGAGTCGTCTGAATCGCCTCGCCCCGTTGAAGCGTCCGTCAATCCCTTCTCGCACCAACCCACTCCAGCGGATGGTTCGCCGTGGGCTGTCGGCCTTGCTGGTGCCAGTGCTGGTGGCGGGCCTGTTCTTGGTGCAGCCCCAACCCAGCCATGCCGCCTCTGGCGGCCGCATCGGTGGTGGCAGCTTCCGCGCTCCATCGATGCCCCGCAGCGGTGGCTACGGCCGCAGTTACGGCGGTGGTTATGGCGGCGGCTACGGACGCAGCTATGGGGGCGGTGGCATCGGCTTCCCCTTCATCGTTCCCTTCTTTGGCTTCGGGAGCCTGGGCGGGCTGTTGGGCCTGTTTGCCCTGATGGCCGTTGTGGGCGTGATCGCCAATGCTTTCCGGGGCAACAGTGGTGGTGGCCCTGCCATGGGGGGCTACGAACGCCCTGAAGCTATTGCGGGCGGCCCAGTCACTTTGGTGCAACTGCAAATCGGCCTGTTGGCCAGCGCCAAGGAGCTTCAGCAGGATCTGCGCGAACTGGCGGCCACATCCGACACCAGTTCCTCATCAGGCTTGCAGAGGGTGCTGCAGGAAACCACCCTGTCTCTGCTGCGCCATCCCGACCTCTGGGTCTACGCCAACCTCGAGAACGGAACCGTTCCTTTCAATGCGGCGGAGTCGACCTTTAACCGCCTCTCCATGACCGAGCGCAGCAAGCTGCGCGAAGAACTCACCACCAACGTGAGCGGCCAACGCAGCGGCAGCTCCGCTGGGCTGGCAGCGGTGGGGGATGCCGATGCCACCAATGAATTCATCGCCGTCACCGTGCTTGTGGCCAGCCGCCGTGCGGTGTCGCTCAAAGGCATCGACAGCAGTGAAGGACTACGCGAATCACTGCGCATCCTTGGGTCCACGTCGTCCACCGACCTGATGGCCCTGGAAGTGATCTGGCAGCCGGATGGCGCTGGCGAAGTGCTCAGCGCCGATGAGCTCGTCACCGCTTATCCCAACCTCCAGCACCTCTGAAATTGATCGATTGATTTCCAAACTGCACCCGTTGCCGCAGGCGTCGGGTTGCAGCATCCTGCGCGCAACCGCCCATTGATATGGCCCGGCGCTCTCCCCAGTGGATCAACTCCACAGTGTTGTTTGAGGCTTTGATCCGCTACCAGGAAGGCCGCTTGCCCCGTTCCATGCGTTTGTGGGTGGAGCATCTTCTCGAGCTCGAGGGCGACGCCGAACCCGGCAGCCTCTTGCCCCAAGCTCAAGTAGTGCGCGTCGACTGACTGCGAAGAATGCGGATGGCCGCCATGGCAGCGCCATAGCCGTTGTCGATATTGACCACGCTCAAGCCAGGGGCACAGCTGGCCAGCATCCCTTCCAAGGCGGTACGCCCCCCGGCACTCACGCCATAGCCAACCGAAACAGGCACACCGATCACGGGTTGGGGCACCAATCCAGCCAGCACCGTGGGCAAGGCTCCTTCCATCCCTGCGCAGGCAATCAACACCTGCGACGGCCTCAAATGCGGCAACTGGTCAAGCAAACGATGCAGACCAGCCACACCCACATCCAGCAGCAACGCAGCCGCAACACCGTGGCATTGCAGCGCCAGCTGCGCTTCAGTTGCCACCCTGCGATCACTGGTGCCCCCTCCAAGCACGGTCACCTGACCCAACCCCGAATCAACCGCAGGCAGGTCGCCATAGGTGAGGCAGCCAGCCTCGGCATGCCAATGCAATAACGGCTGCATTGACTCAGCCGAAGCTTGCTCCGCGAGCAGAGCCGTCACCTGTTGGGCCTTCGCTTCAGCGACCCGAGTCACCAGGGCCAACTGCTGCCGCTGTGCCGATTGCTGCAGGATCGCCGCAATCTGCTCAGCACTCTTGTGCTCCCCCCAAATCGCCTCATGCAGACCAATGCGCGCGGGGCGTTGCCAATCGAAGCGCACATCCATGCGCCCATGGCTCGGGTCCGGAGGCGTCATGGTCACTGCGGCAACAACTCGCCTTCAAACACCAACGGGAAAGGGTTGCCCTCAAGCTGCCCGGTGCCCTCGCGGGCCAGGGCCTCAAAACGCTCCTGCACCCGGGCCACCTCAGCCAGGGGGATCGCCTTCCACTGCTCCCGGCTCGCCCAACGAATCAACAGGGTGCCTTCTTCCGTTTCAGGATCCCAGAGCAGATCCCGGCCCAGAAAACCATCCTGCTGCGCCAACCAGGGCTCCCAGCTGCCCTGCTCGGCCTTCATCCACACCGCTCTGGCCTGATTGGGCACATGGATGCGCAGATGTTCCACCACCGCTGCAGTCCCTGGGGCTGGGGCTAGCGAGGCCTGGGAACTGAGGCTGGCGAAGGAGGGTTGCACGGAGGGGAGCAGCCAGAGCAACAGGGCCGCCAAAACTCCAAAAACG
>JAAZVJ010000130.1 GCA_018623675.1 Synechococcus sp. HW_metabat.54
CGGTGACGCCTAACAGGTATTCCGGGCGCATGCGCCCATTGAAGAAAAAGGTGTCGCCGAAATTCGAGTCGATGCTTTGTCCACCCCAGGCCGTGGCGGCCCAGGGGTGTGGATGCCAGTTGGGAATCGGAGGAAGTACCGGCGGGCAGGCCATCTCCAGATGCGCCTGGGAGTCGGCCTGGACGCTCGACGGGATCAGCCAGTCGATTGGTTCTTCGCGTGATTGTTCTTGGAAAATTCCGTTGTCGGCTTGGGGCGTGATGCGCTCCGAGCTGCTGCGTGTCCGTTCGATCTGGAACGCTGTGGGAAAGCCAAGGCCCGTGCTTTCTAGCGGCGGCAAGGGGTTGGCTTCTTTGACTGCTCTCGTCGAGTTGTTGGTTTTGGTGGGATCGAGATCGAGGGCCGCGCTGTCGAGATCAAGAACGCCGTAAACGTCTTGGAATTCACCTTCGCCTTGAATCAGGCTGAAACGCAGACCACTGGCCTGGAAGTACTGCGAGCCCTTGCGATAGCGAACCTTGCCCCTCGCGGCGAGGGTGTTGAAGTTGGTGTCGAATTCAATGCGATCGGCCTGCAGAAGGCCGCCATTAATGCGGGCGCTCACATTGCCTTCGGCAATGAAAAGGTCTTGTAGGCCGTCGTAACGCTGGCGATCGGCGCGAAGCTCAATCGCTACGGGAGGACGCAATGATTCACCGGACCTCGCATCCGCCAGATCGCTGTCTTGCGGCGCAGTCGACGTCGTTACGGGGGGAATGGCAGCAGCCGGAGAGGCCGCCAGAGCCATCGACACCCCAAAAGTTCCGATGGCTAGCAGGCCATCGCGGCGTGGAGTGGTGGATCGACCTGGCAAGCGAACTCTCCTGAGGCCGCTGATCTTGCCATGGTGCGAAGGCTGTTGGATTCAGGTGCTGACCAGTGTTCGGCGTGACCAACACCACGAGACAGCACCATCAAAATTCAGTCTTCCAGGTCTTTCCGGCTGGGGGTACGGCTGGGATCGCTAGCCAGGAAGCCAAACACAAAGATCCCGAGGAAAAAGAAGACGACCGAGTAAACGGAGATCTTGAGGGCGAGCATGGAGACCGACCGGCGTCTGGGACAGCGACATCATCCTATGGGGCAATGTTTGGAAGACACGATGCAGAAACGTCTTCAGGCCCGGCGATCGGAGTGGATTGAAACGTTTCGCAGTCGCTCCCGACTGGATTTACTGCCGCAGTGGCGTTGCCTGTCTGACCCTGAAAGTGGGTCCGCACTCGCCGATCCATGGGGCCAGATCCATCGCCCTGACTGGGCTGAACGGGGTTTGCTGATTTGGCCTCGGGGAGGACTTTGGAAAAGATTGGTGCTGCGATTGGTGTGTCCAACGTCGTGGACCGCAGATGGTGCGGCCCAGGAACGTTTGGTGTTGAGCTGGTGGGCTGATCAGGTGCGCCTCTGGGTTGATGGGGTGCTCGTGCATGAGGGAGATCTGTTCGATACCCGCTGCCGCTGGCCCCTACCGCCGACGTGGCGTCAGGGACAACACCTCGATGTGGTGCTCGAATTGCGGAGTCCCTGCCATGACGACGGCGCCCTGATCGCCAGCCAGGTGGTACGGGAACCTCGAAGTTTTCAAGCGGACTCTGAGCAGTTGCTCCTGCCTGAAGCTCTTGACCTTGCCCTCCCCGCTCTCGAGGACCTCCCTGAGGAGTGGTTGCGCTTCGAGCCTGGATCCCCACAGGCCCTTGAGCAGGTGTCAGCTTTCCTGCGGCAGCACAACGTTGGTTCCGGTGCGGTGCATTGGATTGGCCATGCCCATCTCGATTTGGCTTGGTTATGGCCTGTGGCCGACACCTGGCAGGCGGCGGAACGCACGTTTCGTTCGGCGCTCCATTTGATGGAGCGTTTTCCTCAGTTGCGCTTTGCCCATTCCACGCCTGCTCTGTATGCCTGGATGGAACGTTTCCGGCCCGCGTTATGGCAGCGGATACAAGCCGCTAGCGCGGCTGGACGTTGGGAGCCCATTAATGGGCCTTGGGTGGAAACCGACTGCGTGTTGGTGAGTACGGCCTCCCTCTGGAGGCAATTCGTGCTCGGTCAATCCTTCAGTCGCCGTGCTTTTCCTCACTGGCGCCATGAGTTGGCCTGGCTTCCCGACAGTTTTGGCTTTGCGGCCGGTCTGCCCGCTGTGGCAGGTGCTGAAGGGGTGCAGTGGTTTTGCACCCACAAGCTGGCTTGGAATGCCCAGGTGCCGTTTCGCCATCGTCTGTTCCGTTGGCGTGGTCGGGCGGGAGCAGAACTGAAGGCGCTGATGCTGCCGCCGATCGGCACCGATGCCGATCCGGTGGCAATCGAGGCGGAGCATCGGGCGTTCCAGGACGCGACGGGAGTTGAGGACGCCCTCTGGATTCCTGGAGTCGGTGATCACGGTGGTGGTCCCACCGCTGAGACCTTGGAGCAGATGGCTCTGTGGGATGGGCATCCCCAAGTGACGCCGCGACGTCCATCCACGGTGCGCACTTACTTGCAGGAGTTGGAGCCGCTGGTGGCCACCTTGCCGGTGTGGAGAGACGAGCTTTACCTCGACTTGCATCGCGGTTGTTCCACCAGTCGGCCGGATCAAAAACGCCACAACCGCACGCTGGAACGGTTGCTGCGAGAGGCGGATCTCAGTGCGGCACTGCTGGTGCTGCTTGGGTGCAATGGCGAGTTGGAGGCTGCGGATTGGACCACGCTTTTGTTCCAACAGTTCCACGACATCCTTCCTGGCACATCAATCCCCGAGGTGTTTGACCAGGCGGAACCCCTGTGGCGGCGCTCTCGCCGCCAGGCCGCCGCGCTGCGTGATGCGCGCATGTTCCAAGCCTTGGGCGGAGCCTCGACGCAGGATCGATGGACCTGGTGTGGATTGCAGCCGCTGGCGCGGTGGTCGCCTGTGCTGCGTTTGCCCCGGGGGGATTGGCGTTCTGGAGAGCACTGTTTGCCAGTGCAACAGGCAAGCTCCGGAGGCACATGGGTTCAGCTGCCTGTCCAGCAAGGGGTCACAGCTGTGCCCCTATCAAGACTCGGCGAGCGGGAGAGTGCGCCTTCAGCTGTTGATGGCATGCCCTTGGTGAGGGATCCGGTTCGGGTGACACCTACAGCCGATGGCGGAGTGCTGCTGGCCAATGGCCATTTGTCTGCGCAGTTTGGGGGCTGCGGGCTTCTGCAGCTGTGGGATCAATCCGGGAATCCACAGCTGCAGGGCCCAGCGCACTTAGCGCGCTATCGCGATCAAGGTGAGTTCTGGGATGCCTGGGATTTGGCTGCTGACTACCGCCAGCATCCGCTTCCCATTGACTGGCAGTCGGACTCTCTGGAGTTGGTGGAGGTGGGTCCGTTGGTGGCACGCGTGGTTGTGCGTGCGCGTGCCGGAGCTAGTTCCATCCGCCTCGACTATCAATTGCGAGCTGATAGCCCTTGGTTGGAGCTCACGTGCAGTGTCGGCTGGTGTCAAACCCATGAGCTTTTGCGTTTTGAAGTGCCTCTGGCAAGGGACGCTCAGCGCTGGGCTGCAGACACCAGTGGTGGAGTTTTGGAGCGGCCGGCGCGTCCCCGTACTCCCGGAGAGCGCATGCGTTGGGAGGTGCCGGTGATTTCTTGGTTAGCGGCTGAGAGCGCCGCGCCTGGTGGTGGCTTGACTCTTCTTCTGGATGGTCCGCAAGGGGCGGATGTCACCCCCCAGCGCATGGGGGTTTCTCTGCTGCGTAGTCCGACCTGGCCGGACCCTGGTGCCGATCAGGGGATGCATCGCCAGAGGTTGGCTTTGATGCCTGCACCATCCGGTTGGTGCCGTTCAGGTGTGCCGCAGGCGGCCCTCGCATTTCGGGAACCGGGTTGGTGTCGGCCTGCTGCTCTCGAGCAGGCGGTGAGGTGGATTCCACCGATGCCGGAGGAGCTTGTGCCTGTTGCGATTGAGGAGAGCAAGTCAGCTGGATCCTCTGCATCGGTCGCGGGATCAATAACGATCCGCGTGCTTAACCCCAGTGCTCGCCGTCAGGTTTGGGCACCCTCCGGTTGGAGTGTGCGCCGACTGCAGTCTTGCCCTGCTGACATGCCTGCCACTTTTGTTCCTTCAGAAGCAGAGCCTGCAAGAGCCATCATGCTGATGCCTGGGGAGCTTGTTGCCCTGGAGATCAAGAGGCTCTAGCCGCTTCGGATTAGTCGTCGTGGTCGTCGAAGGGATCGTCGAGTTGTTTCGACGGCGGGCCAA
>JAAZVJ010000131.1 GCA_018623675.1 Synechococcus sp. HW_metabat.54
GCCTTGATCAATCGGTTGGTGAAGCAGAAGGTGGTGGCCAGTGCCCGTCGTGCGGGGGTTACCCGCACCCTGCGCTGGGTGCGCATGGGCCAAGACCTGGATCTCCTCGATGCCCCTGGGGTGTTGCCGCCGCGGCTGGATGACCAGCGGGCGGCCCTGTTCCTCGCCCTGTGCGATGACATCGGCCAGGCGGCTTACGACGGTGAGCTGGTGGCGCAGGCCTTTCTGCGCTTGCTCGCCGCCATGGAGAACCGGCCGGGATCTGGGGTGTCGTTGGGCCGCGTGGAATCTCGCTATGGCATTGCCCTCAGCGGCGACACGGCCGACCCGGCGTTGTGGATGCAGGCCGCGGCGGAGAAGCACACCTCCGCCGACACGGCGCGGATGGCGCAACGGCTGATGGACGATTTCCGCAAATCCGCTCTCGGCAGCATTTCCCTCGAACTGCCAGCGGAGCCGGCGGCATGAGTCCCCAGGGTCAGCGGAGGCCCAGGCCCCCCTTGCCAGAGGAGACCTTCACCCAGGCCTTTGGGGAGGGTGAAGGTGAGCTGGTCACCCTCACCTATCCCAAGCCCCTGCCGATGCGTTTGGATCGCTGGCTGGTGAGTCAGCGGTCGGAGCAGAGCCGCGCTCGCATTCAGAAGTTCATTGATGCCGGTTTCGTGCGCGTGAACGGCAAAACCGGCAAGGCCAAAACGCCTCTGCGCGAGGGGGATGAAGTGCAGCTGTGGATGCCTCCACCGGAGCCGCTGCCTTACCTGAAGCCGGAGCCCATGGATCTCGATGTGCTCTTCGAAGACGAGCACCTGATCGTGATCAACAAGCCAGCGGGTCTCACGGTGCATCCAGCGCCTGGCAACAAAGACGGCACCTTGGTGAACGGGCTGCTCCATCACTGTCCGGATCTACCCGGCATCAGTGGCAAGTTGCGGCCGGGCATCGTGCACCGGCTCGATAAAGACACCACTGGCTGCATCGTGATCGCCAAGAGCCAGGAGGCTCTGGTGAAACTGCAGGTGCAGATCCAGAAACGGATCGCTTCCCGGGAGTACATGGCGGTGGTGCATGGGCTCCCCCAGGGCGATTCCGGTTCGATCGTGGGGGCGATTGGCCGCCACCCCGCTGATCGCAAGAAATACGCCGTGGTGAGTGGGGAGAGCGGCCGTTATGCCTGCACCCACTGGACCTTGGTGGAGCGCTTGGGGGACTACTCCCTGCTGCGCTTCAAGCTCGACACCGGCCGCACCCATCAGATCCGGGTGCATTGCGCCCACATGAATCACCCCGTGGTGGGCGATCCCACCTACAGCCGCTGCCGCAAGTTGCCGATCGATCTTCCAGGTCAGGCCCTGCATGCCTTTCAGCTAGGGCTCGACCACCCGATCACCCGGGAACGGATGGTGTTTGAAGCGCCCTTGCCGCCGGTGATGGAGAAGTTGTTGGCGGTGCTCAGGCGGCGGGCAGGCGTGGACACGCCTCCACCAGCTTCTGTGTGATGGCTGCTTGGGGTTGGTTCAGCAGCTGATCCCCGGCGCCCTGTTCCACGATTCGCCCCTGGTCGAGCACGATCACCTGGTGGCAGAAGCCACTGGCCACGGACAGGTCGTGGGTGATGAACACCATGGCCAGTCCCAGGCGGGTTTGCAGGGACCGCAGCAGCGTCAGCACGTCCGCCTGGATCTCGGCGTCGAGCATGCTCACGCTCTCATCGCAGATCAGCACTTTCGGTTCCAGGGCCAGGGCTCGGGCAATGGCGACCCGCTGCTGTTGACCGCCGGAAAGCTGCCGGGGCAGGCGGTTTTGGAACTGCTCGGCTGGCATCAGGCCCACCAGTTCCAGCAGTTCTCTGGCCCGTTCCCGGGCTGCAGCTGGGCTGCAGAGCCCATGAATCAGCAGAGGGTCGGCAATGGCATCCCCCACCCGCATCGCCGGGTTCAGGCAGGCGAGCGGATCCTGAAACACCATCTGAATTGAGCGTCTGAGCTTCCGTTCTTCGGCTCCCCGCTGGCGCAGCAGGTTGGCCCCGTCCAGCCACACCTGGCCGCCGCGGATCGGATTCAGCCCCATCAAGGCTCTGCACAGGGTGCTTTTGCCGCAGCCGGAGCCGCCCACGACGCCCAGAGATTCACCGGCCTTGAGTGCAAAGCTCACGCCATCCACGGCTTTCAGCCATCGGGGAGCCCAGGGCGGTCCCCCCAGGTTGTGCCAGCAGCGCAGTTCTTCGACCTGCAGCAGGGGCGCAGCATCTGGACATTCGGGGCTTTGGCTTCCTTCGCGCTCGCGGGCAGCCGCCACCAGACGCTGCCCGATCGCCGATTGGGGGTGGGTGAGCACCGCGGTGCTGCTGGCTTGCTCCACCACGCGGCCTCCATCAAGCACCGCCATGCGGTCGCACCAGCGGTGGGCCATCGCCAGGTCGTGGCTGATCAGCAGCAGGGCGCTGCCCAGGTCATCGCAGAGCTGACGCAGTTCCGCCATCACCTGGTTGGCAACCGCCACATCCAGGCTGGTGGTGGGTTCATCGGCAATCACCAAGGGAGGTTTCAGCGCGATGGCCAGAGCAATGGCCAGCCTTTGCCTCATGCCGCCACTGAATTCATGGGGGTAGGCGTTGAAGCGATCGGCGCCGATCCCCACCGTTTCTAAAAGTGCACAGGCTTGCTCTCGCTGCGCAGCAGTGGGCTGGTGGCTCTGATGGGCGCTCAGGGTGTCGACCAGGTGTCGACCCACGGTCATCAGTGGGTTGAGCCGCGTCATGGGGTCCTGAAACACCAGCCCCACCGACTCGCCCCGGAGTCGACGCAGGTCGCCGCGGTTGAGTTGGCGCGGATCCTGGCCGTTCAGCAGCAGCTCCCCTTGGCACTCCGTTCCAGCAGGCAAGAGTTGCAGCGCTGCTCTGGCCACCGTGCTCTTCCCACAGCCGGAGGGCCCCACCAGGGCCAGGTGTTCGCCGGAGCTGATGCGTAGGTCGAGGCCGTTCAAGGTCCAGTGATCGGCCCCGGGGTAGCGCAGTCGGAACTGCTCCAGCGCAAGGATCGCCGCCGGTGTTGTGTTCTGGCCTGGCGATAAAGGCATCAGGGGCGGTCCAGGACGCATGACTCCAATACCATGGTCAAACCCTGCCGGGTCGGATGCTGAAAGGCGCCTCTACGACAGAACCGACACAGACCGATGCGGTCGGTGACGCGTCCTCCCCAGGACTGCCCACGGTTCGGGCCCATCCGATTCGCTGCATTGAGGACTACGGCATTGACCTGCCCGAGTGGCTGCAGGAATGCCTTAAACATGTGCCCCCAGGGGCGGGCTACAGCTGCCCCACGGATTCAGAAGCGCTGCTGGCTGCCGCTTTCGATTTCGCCTTCCAGCTCCACGAAGGTCAGTTCCGTGCCAGCGGCGACCCTTACATCGTTCACCCCGTGGCGGTGGCCGATCTTCTGCGGGATATCGGTGCCAGTGCGCCGGTGATTGCCGCGGGCTTTCTCCACGATGTGGTGGAAGACACCGACCTCACCGCTGATCAGCTGGAGCAGCATTTCGGCCCTGAGGTGCGGGCACTCGTGGAGGGGGTCACCAAGCTGGGGGGGCTCCACTTCACCAATCGCACCGAGGCTCAGGCAGAAAACCTGCGCAAGATGTTCCTGGCGATGGCCAGCGACATCCGGGTGGTGCTCGTGAAGCTGGCCGACCGTTTGCACAACATGCGCACGCTGGGGGCGCTGAAACGGGAGAAGCAAGAGCGCATCGCCCGAGAGACCCGGGAGATTTATGCCCCCCTGGCCAACCGGCTCGGGATCGGCCGCTTCAAGTGGGAACTCGAAGATCTGGCCTTCAAGTTGCTGGAGCCTGAGGCGTTCCGGGAAATCACCGAAGAGGTGGCCACCAAGCGCAGTGAACGGGAAGAACGCCTCGGCGTCACCCTCAAGCTCCTCAGTGATCGCCTGGCAGCTGTGGGGCTCGACAGTTGCGAGGTGAATGGTCGGCCGAAGCACCTCTATGGCATCTGGAGCAAGATGCAGCGTCAGCAGAAGGCCTTCCACGAGATCTACGACGTGGCGGCGGTGCGGATCATCACCCCCAACCTCGAAACCTGTTACAGAGCTTTGGCGGTGGTGCACGACACCTTCCGGCCGATCCCAGGGCGATTCAAGGACTACATCGGCCTACCCAAGCCCAATGGCTACCAATCGCTGCATAC
>JAAZVJ010000132.1 GCA_018623675.1 Synechococcus sp. HW_metabat.54
CCCTCTGGCCCTGCCACCGCGATGCCGAGTAGGTCCGTGACCTGGTGGATCACATCCACACCCCGGGCGAAGGGAGCCGTCCAGGTGTAAAAGCGACGCTCCACCATGGCGTCTGTGCGCTCCACCGGACCACAACGGGTCACTTCCACCGGAGCAGCCCCTGCTGAGGCGGGGAACGATGGTGGAGCCTCAAGACTTGTGGTGCAGACCACTGGTCGCGCCTGAGCCTGAAATGGCAAACCCGCAGAGGCCAGCACGGTGACCAGCAGCGAGGAGTGAAGAAGGCGCGACACAACCTGGACCCAGCTGAGCGCAAACTAGGCAGAAGATCCGCGCCGGACCAGCCCCCCACCACCATGAGTCGCGACACCCTTTTGAACCGCCTGGCCACTGAGTGCTATCGCCACGGCACCTTCACCCTTGCCTCCGGACGCAGCAGTGACCATTACGTGAACTGCAAACCGGTCGCCCTCAGCGGCAGTGGGCTCGCTCTGCTCAGCCCGGCCATGCTCGCGTTGGTGGAGCCAGAGTCTGTCGCCGTGGGCGGCCTCACCCTGGGGGCTGACCCCTTGGTGAGTGGTGTGGCGATGGCGGCAGCGCAAGCGGGTCGCGACCTCGACGCCTTGATCGTGCGCAAACAAGCCAAGGGCCATGGCACGGGGGCATGGCTGGAAGGCCCTTTGCCCACCGCAGGCGCCCGCGTCACGGTGCTGGAAGACGTGGTGACCACCGGCGGCTCATCCATCAAAGCGGTCAACCAACTGAAGGAAGCCGGCTACGTCGTGGAGCGGGTGGTCACGATCGTGGACCGGGAAGAAGGCGGCCAGGAGGCCATGGAAGCCGCTGGGCTGGAACTGGTCAGCCTGTTCAGGCTCAGTGAAATCGCTGCACGGGCCAAGGAGCTGACGGCATGAGCACGGGGGCAGAAGCACTGCGATGGGAGGCCAGCTTTCCCGTCCTGCGCCTAACGGGAAGCGGCACGCGCCAGTTTCTGCACGGGCAGACCAGTGCTGCGATCCAACAGGCACCCGAGCATCAACTGATCCGCAGCTGCTGGCTCACGGCGACAGGCCGCGTGCAAGCGCTGTTGGAAGTGCGCCTCGATCCAGAAGGCGCTGATGTGTTGGTGCTCTGCGGTGATGCAGAGGCTGTCTTGACCGGCTTCGACCGGGTGATCTTCCCGGCGGACAGGGTCAAGGTGGCCCTTGGTGGTACCCGCCGACGGGTCCAACGACTGCGACCAGCACCGCACCCGCCCCAGTGGGATGAAGATGTGCTCTGGCCTGAAGAAAAGACCCTGCCCGCAGCCTGGGAGCAACTGATGCCGGCCAGCCAGGCGCAACTGGAGGATTGGCGCATCAGCCAGGGCTTGCCCTTCAGCCCTGCGGAACTCAACGGCGACACCAACCCACTGGAACTGGGGCTTGGCGATTGGATCAGCCTCGACAAAGGCTGCTACTTGGGCCAAGAGACCGTGGCCAAACTGGCTTCCCGTGATGGCGTCAAGCAAAAGCTGCGCTGCTGGACATTGCCTGCAGACGACGTCACATCTGAGGGACCCGGCCCAGGGGACACCCTGTTGGCCAACGGCGACCGTGCCGGAACCATCACCAGCGCGGTTCAAGATGGCAATCGCTGGCACGGACTGGCCTTAATCCGTCGCAGCTTCCTGACCCAGCCCACCTTGAACAAGGCCCATGGCGGGCAAGCCGTTGCTCTGTCTCAACCGCCGGCTTTCCAAGACTGCGGATCAGCAGCCGCTGACTAATTTTTCTGTTGCGATACAGACAAAACGTTTCACCGGCTTCAAAGTGCCGCGTGACCTTGCAGTTTTGTCATGGGACCGATTGAGGCTTACACCACAGCTTGGAGAAAATCCTTCAAGTACGAGGGCAAGGCAACCCGCGCCGAATTCTGGTGGTACTACCTCGTCGACATCATCGTGATGGTGATCTTGTCTTTGGTGATGGGTGCCATCGCCGCAACCACCGAGGCTGCAATCCTTGCCGCAATTCCTTTCCTTTACACATTCGCCCAAATCTTCCCCACGCTCGCGGTGACGATTCGACGTCTTCGCGATGCGGGCAAGGAGTGGGTGTGGATTTTCATCAACCTGGTTCCTTTTATCGGCGGCTTCTGGTTCCTGTATCTCCTGGTCCAGCCCAGCGTGGTCGGCTGATACAGCGCCCACTCGCCTTCAAGCATTCAGAGGGGCCCAAGGGCCCCTTTTTCATGGCTCACTCTGATGGCCCACGCTGGTCTTCCGCCAACAACCAAGACGCCACAGCCCAGGTGGCCAAGCCGTCGTCTTCGTTGTAGGTGAAGATCCAACGCAAGGCTTGGGCATGTCCGCGATCCGACGGACCGGATCCCCGCCATTGCCGCCACCACAACAAGGCCCGAGCACCATCCACGCTGCGCTGCCGCCACTGGAAGCCCCGCCATGCAGCCACTGCCTTGAGGCCATAGCTGTTGAGAGGCAAGCGCCAGCAGCGACGCACCCTGGCGTGCACATCCACCAGCCGTTGCTTGAGCAGGCGTCGCTCACGATCAGAAGCTCCTTGCCTCTGCGCCATGCGCAGCAAGGCGAGAGATTCGGTCTCGCCGTAGTGAAGGATCGGCCAATCGCGGTAATGGGCTAACAAGCGCCGTAGACGTTGCCAGCAGCAACGCTCCCCATGCTCCTGGAGCACCAGCAAAGGGTGATAACGAGCCAGGCTCAGATCCCAGGTGCCATTCGCCGCACGGGGCAAGACCACAAAGCCATGCAGGAAGTCGTCGCGCGCATCAGGGTCGGACTCAATGTCGTAGAGCAAGACGCCCTTGGCAGCGTCGAGTTCGGGCAGGGCTGGAGCCAGATCCAGGCGCTCCACCCGACCATCCCTCTGGGCCCGGGCCTGCGCCACCACAGGAGCCGCTACAGCACCGTGCTGTTCACCGAAACGCTCCAGCTGAAGGGCGAGCTGATCAGGATTGGCCGCCGCCAACTCCTGCAACCGCTGAATGCCCAGCTCCTGAAGCATTTCCCGGCGCTTGGCACCAATGCCGCTCACCTCACTGAGATGGCCCTCTGCCGCGGCCTCCCGATTGCAGACCCCCCGCCAGCTGCAGAGCGTGCATTTGCGTCGATCGGCCGCCAACGGTGGCGGCTCGGGCCGGCACAGATCGGCGGCCAGCTTGCGCAAGGCCTCATCGAGCTGATGATCCAAGGCGGTATTGAGGGGAAGCCGCTCCTTCTCCAAACGGCGCCCAGCCCCTCCAACCGCCAAGGCATCCGGCACGGGAGCCTGCTGAACATCGGCCAACAAACGGCCTGCCAAAGCGAGGGGCAAACGGTGTTCCCTCGTGAGCCGACGCCCCTGACGGGCGAGGACCGGGCGGTAAGCAAACGCTCCCCAGCGACTGCGGCCCTCCACCCGTTGCAGCAGAGGGGGGTGAGCTTCTAAACGCCATCCATCACTGCCCTGACCCCGCAAACGCACCCCCACCACTCCAGGAGCGCCCGCTTCCAGACCGGCCAAACCGGCGGCCGGCTTTCGGGGCAGCAGGGCCACAAAGCTGCGCTGCTGGTCGTCGAGCTGCAGGGTGCGATGGGCGGTGTAGACGCGAGTGTCTGGATCGCCGTGCCGATCCAACCAGGCCCTCCGGCGACATCGCACCCAGCTGCGCAGCAGCCTGTCGGTGAGCAGCTTGTCAGCAGAAGGGGTGTCACCCATTGCCCGACGTTACGGCGGCCGGCTGCTAGATCCTGAACTGACGTCCGGCCCGCCGCCTGCAGTCCATGGCTTCAGCACCCCTGCCTCTGACTGCCTCACCGATCAAGTTCGGCACCGATGGCTGGAGGGGCATCCTCGGGGTCGACATCAGCGTGGAACGGCTCCTCACCGTGGCCGCTGCCTCTGCCCAGGAACTGGCCTACCGGGCTCCTGCCGGAACGACAAGCCAAGCGGTGGTGATCGGCTACGACCGCCGCTTCCTCGCTCCGGAACTGGCGGAGGCGATTGCTGCCGCGGTGCGGGGCTGCGGCCTCGAACCCCTGCTCACCAGCACGGCTGTGCCCACTCCCGCCTGCAGCTGGGCAGTGGTGGAACGGAAAGCCCTGGGGGCCCTCGTGATCACGGCAAGCCACAACCCGCCGGAATGGCTGGGGCTCAAGATCAAAGGCCCCTTCGGCGG
>JAAZVJ010000133.1 GCA_018623675.1 Synechococcus sp. HW_metabat.54
CTCAGGATTCACCCGAGGCGTGACCTGGTCACCCTCATCCAGCAGGAAAGCGACACCGCCCGTCATGCCGGCACCCACGTTGCGACCCGTACTACCAAGCACCACCACAACACCACCGGTCATGTATTCACAGCAGTGGTCACCAGCTCCTTCCACCACGGTGCGGGCGCCACTGTTGCGCACACCAAAGCGCTCACCGGCACGGCCATGGGCAAACAATTCACCACCGGTCGCTCCATAAAGGCAAGTGTTTCCAAGGATCACCTGGTCGCCAGGGGAGGCACAGCCATCGGAAGGCACCAACACGATGCGGCCGCTGTTCATGCCCTTACCGACATAGTCGTTGGCTTCGCCCTCCAGGCGCACGTTTTGACCTTGCACCAGGAAGGCGCCAAAGCTCTGGCCAGCAGCACCGCGGAACGTGAGATTCAGCTGACCTTGGAAGCCGCGGTTGCCGTGGCGCTGGGCGATTTCACCAGCCAAACGGGCACAGACACTGCGATCGGTGTTGATGATCTCGATGCTGCGGCTGACGGAACCGTGGTTCTCCAGCGCAGCCATCAGCTCGGCATCAGCAAGGAGATGGTCTTCCAGGATCGGACCGTTGCCATGGGCCTCAGCGCTGTGACGCAGCCAGCTGCGATCCTCCGAGCCAGAGATTGGTGCCAACAGGCTTGAGAGATCCACTGACTGGGTTTTGGCCAGAGACACCTGGCGGGGCTTGAGAAGATCGGTGCGACCAATGAGCTCTTCGAGCCGGGTGACGCCCAGCAAGCTCATCAGCTGCCGCACTTCCTCCGCCACATACCAGAAGAAATTGACCACGTGCTCTGGCACACCGGTGAAGCGCTTGCGCAGGTTCTCCTTCTGAGTGGCCACACCCACTGGGCAGTTGTTCGTATGGCAAACACGGGCCATCACGCAACCCTCAGCGATCATCGCGATCGATCCGAAGCCGTACTCCTCGGCCCCCAGCAGCGCAGCGATCACCACATCCCAGCCGGTTTTGAGACCGCCGTCGGCCCGTAGCAGCACGCGGTCACGCAGACCGTTCTCCAGCAGCGCGCGATGCACTTCCGTCAGCCCCAGCTCCCAGGGACCACCGGCGTGCTTAATCGAGCTGAGCGGTGAAGCACCGGTGCCACCGTCGTGACCGGAGATCTGGATCACATCGGCGTTGGCCTTGGCCACACCAGCAGCGATGGTGCCGATGCCGATTTCCGCGACCAGCTTCACGCTCACAGGCGCCTTGGGATGCACCTGATGGAGATCATGGATCAGCTGAGCCAGATCTTCGATCGAATAAATGTCGTGGTGGGGCGGCGGCGAAATCAGTGCCACCCCAGGCTTGCTGTTGCGCAGCCAGGCGATGTACTTATCGACTTTCGGACCTGGCAGCTGACCACCTTCACCGGGCTTGGCACCCTGGGCCACTTTGATTTCCAGCTGCTTACCGCTGCGCAGATATTCCGCCGTAACTCCGAAGCGCCCAGAGGCGATCTGTTTGATGGCGGAGCAGGCGGTATCGCCGTTGCGAAGGCCTCCAATGCTGGGGAAGGAGGCGGAGCGACCGTCACCGTCCACATCGCTCAGAACTTGGAAACGGGCGGGGTCTTCTCCCCCCTCACCACTGTTGCTCTTGCCGCCGATACGGTTCATCGCCACTGCGAGCACTTCATGGGCTTCCCGGGAGAGGGCGCCGAGGCTCATCCCACCGGTGCAGAAGCGGGTGCAGATGCTCTCCACACTTTCCACCTGATCCAAAGGCACTGGCGTAGGAGCCAGACGGAATTCCATCAGGTCCCGGAGGGCCATGACCGGGCGGTTCTCCAACAACGACTGGTAAGTGGCGAAGTGGTCGTAGCCGGGGCCTTGAGCCACAGCCTTGTGAAGCGCTTTGGAGAGCTCAGGGTTATTGCGGTGGTACTCAGCGCCGCTGCGGTACTGCACAAAGCCCATGAACTCGAGCTTGGTGCGATCCAGCTCTGGGAACGCCTTGGCGTGCATCGAGAGGGTCTCGTTCGCCAGCTCCGCCAGGGTCATGCCAGCAACACGGCTGGTGGTTCCACTAAAGGCTGTTTCGATTACGTCGGCACCGAGGCCGATGGCTTCAAAAATCTGCGCACCGTGATAGCTGGCGAGCAATGAGATGCCGATCTTGGAGAGGATCTTGCGCAGACCGTTTTCGAGGGAGATCCGCACATTCGCCTGCACCTGATCGGCATTCAGGGCGGGCAGTTTGCCTTGTTCAATCCGCTTCTTGGTTTTTGGGTGCTCCAGCCAATGGCGAGTGGTCTCCCAGGTGAGCCAGGGACAAACAGCACTGGCGCCATAGCCGATCAGACAGGCCACGTGATGGGTGCTCCAGCACTGGGCGGTGTCGGCCACGAGAGAACAGCGCAAGCGGAGCTTTTGACGCAACAGGTGGTGATGAACAGCACCCACAGCCAGCAACGCCGGCATCGCCACCGTGGTGGCGTTGAGCTGGGCGGATGCACCAGACGCATCAACCCGATCGGAGAGCACTAGCACCTGCGCACCACCGCGCACTGCTTGCTCCGCCGCTTGGCAGAGGGCATCCAGTGACGCCTTCAATCCGCCCGTACAGGCTTCCACCGCCACCTGGGTTGAAAGGGTCTTGACCGGCAGCCCCTGCTGACCGATCGCGGTCAATTCAGCCTCATTCAGAACAGGAGTCTCGAGGTGAATGACCGATGCTGCTTCGGCCTGGGGCTTCAGGGCAGGGCGACGCTCCCCCAGATGCATCTCGAGGCTCATAACGAGCTTCTCGCGCAGGGGGTCAATCGGAGGGTTCGTGACCTGGGCGAAGCGCTGCTTGAAATAGTCGTAAAGCAGGTGGGGCTTATCGGAGAGCACTGCCAGCGGGATGTCATCACCCATGCAATAGGTGGGTTCCTTGCCGAGGGCTGCCATGTCTTCGATGATCAGATCGAAGTCTTCCGCCGTGAAGCCCATCGCAGTCTGCAACCGGAGCAGATCCAGCTCTCCCACCTGACGGGTCTGGTTCCAGGGCTGGGGAGAAACGCTGCGGCGGTGCTGCTGCAGCCATTCGCTGTAAGGGAAACGACCTGCGGCGTCTTCCTTGACAGACCAGTTGTCGAGCAATTGCCCGCTTTCAAGGTCAACGGCAAGCATTTGACCAGGGCCAAGCCGCCCTTTCTGCACGACGGTCTTGTCGCTGAGATCCACCACACCGGTTTCGGATCCCATGATCACGAACCCATCCGCGGTGGTGCACCAACGCGCCGGGCGCAGGCCATTGCGATCGAGCGTTGCACCCACTCGCTTGCCGTCGGCGAACACCAACAGGGCCGGGCCGTCCCAGGGTTCCTGAATGCCCTCGTTGAATTCGTACATCGCCGTCACATCAGGACGGCTGTCCAGATCGGGCTGATTGCGGAATGCTTCGGGCACCAGCGTGATCAGGCTGTCGGTAATCGACCGCCCACTGCGCACCATCAATTCCAAAGTGGCATCCAGGTTGGCGGAATCGCTGAAGGCAGGGTTCACCACCGGAATCAGGTCATCCGCCGCCTCACCCCAGACGTTCTCGAGGCTGGCTTCTGAAGCCTTGGCCCAATTGAGGTTGCCCAGAAGCGTGTTGATTTCGCCGTTGTGCCCCAGAAGCCGCATCGGCTGCGCCAGAGGCCAGCGCGGCAGGGTGTTGGTGCTGAAACGGCGGTGGTACACCGCAAAGCTCACCGCAAATCGTGGGTCCTGCAGGTCGGCGTAGAACTGCGCCAGCACCTCGGATCGCACCATCCCCTTGTAAACAACCGTCCGGCTGCTCAGGGAGGCGACATAAACGTCCTGGGCCACCTCAGCACCCAGAGCGGCCCGCACACGGGCACCGATGCGTCTCCTCAACCGCAGCAGCTGCCCGTCGAAGATTGCGTCGTCCGTATCACCATTCAGCACCCACTGCTCGATCACAGGAGCTGTGGCACGGGCCAAAGGGCCGAGAACCTCAGGGGCGACAGGCACCGTTCGCCACCCCAAAGGCTGCATGCCAAGGGCTCTGGCCTCTTCATCACAAAGGCCACGCACCTCAGCACGACGGCTGGCATCGGTCGGCATGAACATCATGCCGAGGCCCCGTGCTGCAGCCGCCTCGGGCCAGACGGCTTTCAGATACGACCAGGGAATTTCAC
>JAAZVJ010000134.1 GCA_018623675.1 Synechococcus sp. HW_metabat.54
GGGCTCGGCGTTGTGGTTATCGCCCTGGTCTGGATGCTCCAGCATGAACTGGAGATGGGAGATCAACGCTCCATCAGCGCCAGCGGGAATCGTGGGCTGATGCATGTGCAGTGCACAGGCAAATCCCGAACGAAGGCTGCTCAGGGATCGATCGGTGTGGCTGAGCCAATAGGGATCGTCGCTCTGCATCAGCGCCTGCAGCTCCGCTTCTCGGCCGCTGATCGGCGGTAGCGGCTCAGGCGAACGGTTGGCGTTGAAGCGGTCAGCCATGGCCCTTGCGTTGAGGCGCTGATCTGAAGTTATCGGCGTTTCGGGGTGTTGCATGGGCACAAAAAAGCCGGCGGTCTCCAGTCGCCGGCTCTGTCCCCCAACAGGAGTACCGACGCGTGCCGCCTCGGTGATTCAGTTATCCCCCAGGGTTTGCGGGGCTGGCGTGAGCGTTGCTACGGACTGATGGCTTGGTGGGCATTTGCTCACTGGCGCCGAACTGGTCACCTGAGCCAGAACGAAGGGGGTGCTGTGCTTTTGATGCGTTCCTCCTATGAAGTCAGGCTGGAGCAGCCGGGCGGTGTTCGCACTGTGGTGGTGAGGGCATCAAGCCGCAGTGATGCTTGTCAGATGGCCGCGGCTGCCTATCCCCACTGCCGCTTTGTGGTGATCGGTCGCCTGGCCCACCCCGGCGGTGCCGACCCTCGGGGACCGGTGGTGGCCTCGAAGACGGGCGGCTGTCGCTAAGCCGGGGCTGGACGTCGCCGATGTTTCGGATCAACTCCCGGTGCATCAGTTGTGGCACCTGCTGGCAGTTCGATCCTGCGCATTTCGCCTCAGGTGGCGATACGGCCGTGGTTCGGGAACAACCGGAGGATCGGCCGGCCTTGCATCAGGCACTGCTGGCCTTGGAGGCCTGTCCTGTGGCGGCCATTGTGGCCAGCCCCGAGCAGCGGCGAGAGCGCCCCGCTTCTGGATTCCCGGTGGCGGTGGCGCACCATCCCTGCGGTGAGGTGCTCTATTGCGGCTGGGCCTCAAAACGCAGTTTCGGTGCCTGCAGTTGGTTGATCCGGCGGCCAGAGGGCAATGTGCTGGTGGATGTACCCCGCTGGAGTGCGCCATTGGCGCGGCGGATCAAGACCCTGGGTGGACTCGCCCTGATCGTGCTCACCCATCGGGATGATGTGGCGGACCACGACAAGTGGGCTCGGGCCTTCGGCGCTGAGCGATGGATCCACGCTGCGGATGCTGATGCTGCCCCCGATGCGGAGCGACAGTTGGAGGGGGAGGCGGTGCTGCCGATCGATGAGGCACTGCGCTTGATTCCCACCCCCGGGCATACCGCTGGATCGATGTGTTTGCAGTTGGGGCAACAGCGCTCGGTCTTGTTCAGCGGTGATCACCTCTGGTGGAATCGGGAGCAGCAGGTGGTGGTGGCTTCAGAGCGCTACTGCTGGTGGGATTTTCAGCGCCAGATTCAGTCGGTGAAAGCTTTGTTGGACCTGGATGTGGCCTGGCTGTTGCCAGGGCATGGCCACCGCCATGCCTTCGCGGAAGGGGCATGGCGTGCAGCGCTCGAGCAGACCTTGGCGTGGGTGCAGCGTTAGCTCACTTCCGGCGCCCATCCCACCTGCTGTTGCCAGGTGGGGGCCCAGAGGCGGCAGCGCTTGATCAGGTGGTCGCCTTGAGGGAGCTGTCGCTGTCGAATCGTGCATCCAAGGATCGTGTGGCAGTGGCGGTCGACGCCATAGCTGAAGTGCTGACAGGTCATGCAGATGCAGGCTCCCTTCCAATTGCTCAGGTCTTTGGAGTCGACAAAGTCCCACTCGTCCATACCAAGCTTGCGCAATACATATGTACTACTCGCTTGGATTGGTTTTGGCAAGCTCCTGGTTGGCCGGCCAAAGAAAAGCACCCCTCGGTTGGAGGGGTGCTGGGTGAGGAGTCAGATCAGTTCGCTTGTCGGTCTCCTATGGGGGACACGCTTGTTCTGGCACGGCCTTGATCCTCGATTCATGGGTTGATGTGCTCAGCCAAGGGGCGAACTGTTGTTCACGAGCCCTCTGGTTTTGGGCAGGGCATCAGGGGCAGGATTCCACCCTGGGGATTCAGCCATTCCTGGAATTCATGGTCGATGGCCTGGGCATCGGCATCGCGGTCGCTGCCAGTCAGCACTTTCTGGCGTTGCCGGCAGTAGTCAAGAGCCCCTTCGATGAGGGCCATCGCGTCCTCAGTGGTCATGGGAGGCGGGCAGATGAAGCCCATGGTTGTGAGCCTGCCCCGCAGTTGCCGTGGCAACGGCGACATCCATCCCGCTTTTTGAGCGTTTCCAGATCAGGACGAGAGCCATTGCAGTGCCACCCGTCGCTCACGGGGGCCATCAAGCTCCACCAGGATCACGTCTTGATAGCGCCCCAGTACTGGTTGGCCGTTGCTCACATTCACCATCACCTGGTTGCCCAGCAGTAGGGCCTGGAGGTGGGCATGGGCATTGCGCGGTTCGTCGGGGGGGATGTTGGGGCGCTTCTCGAGGTCGTTGTGTTTCCAGCTTGCGGCCGCTGGGGCCAGCTGCTCCAGCCATTGCTGCAGGTCTTCCAGGAGCCGTTCTTCCATTTCGTTGATGATCACCGCGGTGGTGGTGTGTTGGCTGGTCACCACCACTGCGCCATCCCGTTCGCCATGCACGCGAATGAAGTCGCGCACTGCGTCCGTGAGCCGCACGCAGGCGAATGGCTGGTCGGTGTTGAGGGTGAGCAGTTGGGATGTCATCGGCGCTGCAGCGACGGCCTTCAGCTTTTGGGAGGCATGCTGGCAGCAGAGATCTCCGCAGCTGCTGTGATGTCCCTTTTGCCCCGCTGGCAGTTCATGACCGACGAAAGCAAGGCCTTGGTGACGCGGACGGCCATCAGTGTGGGGGTGGTGGTGTTGGCTGCGCTGGCGCTGAGGACCCTGTTGCCCTGGGTAGTGCTGGTGGTGCTGCTTTGGTTGGGTTGGAAGCTGTTCGGCCGCCGTTGAGCAGTTGCCGCTTGGTCAGGGCGTGTGATCGTTGGCTGATCTGGGGTAACCGCGAGCAGTGATGGCCTGGCGTTCCTGGTTGATGGCGGCCGCAGTGCTGGGTTTGTGTGGCTGTGGTGCGGGTGCCTCGAAGCGGGCCGCACCCCTTGTTCCGAAGGATGCGCCGCGGCTGTTGAGCCTGGCCGACGCCTCCGTTGTGCTCGCGGATGCTGCTGCGCTGGCCGCCTGCCGTGAACGGCTTGGTCTGGCGGCGGATGTGGAGAAGCTGGCTGACCCCACCAACTTTGGTGAGCGTGAATCTCGGGATGTGTGGGGTCGTGCGACCCAGGCGCGTCCGTTGGTGATCGTTTTGCACGAAACGGTGGTGAGTGAGGCGGCGACGGTGCAGCTGTTTCAAACGCCCCATCCCAGGGACGCCGATCAGGTGAGCTATCACGTATTAATCGCTAGGGACGGCACCCGCTTGCGCATCGTCCCCGACAACAAACGGGCCTACGGAGCTGGGATGTCGGCCTTTGGTGATGTGACCCAGCGCCGTGAGCCTGGCCGGGTTGGGTCGATCAACAACATTGCGCTGCACGTGAGTTTGGTGACCCCCGCGGATGGTCGTGATGACCGCGGAGCCCATTCCGGTTACACCGAAGCGCAGTACCGCAGCCTGGCCGGACAAGTGTTGCTCTGGCAGGCCCGCCACGGCATTCCCATGACGCGGGTCACGACCCATGCAGCGGTGGATCGCAGCCGCAGTCGCTATGACCCCCGCAGTTTTCGCTGGGATCGTTTTGATCCGCTCTACCAAGCTGCTGCGCGCGCCTGTGGCTTTGAGCGGTTCGATAACCACGAGGCCGGGCTGTGATGCCGCGGGCCGCCAAGTGTTCGTTTTGTAGCGACTCGAACAGTTTGTGCTTCGATTTTTGGGCTCAATAGGGTCAACCGACGGAGGACCGCTTGGATCTGAAAGTGCAACCTGTGGATGGTTTGTATGCGATTCGTCCGGCGAGTGCTTTAGGCGCCTTCTGGCTGCAGGCCCACTTCCCTGCCAGCGAGTGGGACGTGCTTCTCGGTGGTCAGGCTGTGTTCAATGCCGACTGTTTCGCGGCGATTGTGGATGACGCCCGCGGTGCTGGCTTGGCTGTGGA
>JAAZVJ010000135.1 GCA_018623675.1 Synechococcus sp. HW_metabat.54
AACGATCCCTTGCTCACCGTTGGCGACAGCAAGCCCCGCTACCAACAAAACGTGGATCGACCTGAGACCACGGAGCGAAAAAAATTTCTGGGCTTGTTCTGAAACCGGCAATCTGCTGATGCCTTGACCTGGAGTCGGCCAAAATGAAGACACGGGTCTGTCACCGCAACCGGTGCCTCAAACCATGAATCGCCACTGGGTGATTGGAGATGTCCATGGCTGCCTGGATGCTCTGGAAGCCCTCCTGTCGGTCTTGCCCGAGCAGGACCACCTCGTGTTCTGTGGCGACGTTGTAGGACGTGGACCTGATGTGCAGCAAACGGCAGAACAGGTCTGGACCCTCAGGCAAGGCGGCCGTGCCACCTGGCTGCTGGGCAACCACGAGCAGCGCCTCATCGATTCGCCAGAACTGCAGCAGCGCCTCTGGCCACAGGCTCCCGACATCGCTCAAGCTTGGGTGCATCGGTTGGGCTCCCTTCCCTTGCTGTTTGAAGGAAACGGCTGGGTTGCCACCCATGCAGGATTTGATCAACAGGGTCAACCCGACCTCGAGATACGCGAACCGTTCTGGAACGGGTACGACGGTCGATTCGGCCGGGTTGTTGTCGCCCACACCCCTGGCGTTGATGTGCGGGAGCACGGTGAGATCGTGCTGATTGACACGGGTGCCGTGTATGGAGGCCGCCTAACGGCCTTTTGCCCTGAAACAAGTGCCGTGGTGCAAGTCCAGGGGCTGGAACCTGATGAGCGGGCCAACAACACCGAACGCCGCATCGACGCGTCGATCGGCGAATCGCCTGCAAGCCCCATTCCCGTTGCACCTTGCTGACGCTTTTCCGCAGCAACCGCTCCGAGCTCCTAGCAGCGGTATTGGCCACCAACTTGAGCCTCAAGCCACCCGGGCTTCTGGAGCAGGCACAGGTCGTGGTGAACACCTGGCCAACAAGCCGCTGGTTGGGTGAGCAGTTCGCACTCGCCAACCCCTCGGGAATTGCGGCCAACCTGCGCTTTCCCTTTCCCACCAGCCTGCTGCGACAGCTGGTGGAAGCCCTACTTGATGCCCATGCTCCTGAGGGCGGCACAGACCCCTGGCGAGCCCAGAACCTGGTTTGGCCGCTCTTGGATTTGCTGCCCGCCCTGCTCGAAGACCCGTGCAGCGCTCCATTGCAGCAATGGCTTGAAAGCAGGCAACGGGCCTCGCTGGATGTTCTGGATCTCCCTCTCTGGCAGCTGGCGCGCGCGATCGCTGATGCCATCGACGACTACGGGCTCTATCGACCCGCCATGGTGGAAGCCTGGTTGGCCGATCAAGCCATTGGTGCCCGGGGCAAGCCCTTGCCAGACCAGTCGTTGTGGCAACCAAAACTGGTGCAACAACTGCATGAACGCCTGGGCTGTTTGCCCTTCGGACTGCGGGCCAGGCAGCTGATCCGACAGCTGCAAGAGGGTTGGCGCCCCGAGCTTCCGCCCCAACCACCGTTACGCCTTTTCGGCCTGAGCAGCTTGGCGCCTGTGCAGGTGGAGCTGCTCCAGGCCTTATCGGCCACTCGCGACATCGAGCTTTATCTCCTCACCCCATGTCCCGACCTCTGGCAGCGTCAGAACACGGCTCCTGCGGATGCCCCCCTGAGTTCGGACTGGCTCCTCACCGTGCCAAGCCTTGAGGCACGCTTCGGGCGACTGGGTGCGGAATTTCAGCAGCTGCTGGAGGGCAGTGGGGAGACCCAGCTAGGAGCCACTGAAGATCAAGATCTCTTTCTCCTGCCCGGCACCGCAGCAATCCACGAAGGTCGCTCCCCAACGCTGCTCGAACAACTTCAAGACCATCTCGCGACTGGGGCCGACATCAGCTCCTTGAAAGCGCTCCACAGCGACCGTTCACTGGAATTTCACGCCTGCCCTGGGCGGATGCGCCAGCTGCAAGTGGTGCGCGATCAAATCTTGCAACTGCTCGCAGCAGATCCTCTGCTTGAACCCAGAGACATCCTGGTGATGACCCCCCAGGTGGAAGCATTCGCACCCCTCGTTGGTGCTGTGTTTGGTGATCATGAAGCCACCGGGGTGTACCTGCCCTGGCGCCTCACCGATCGCAGTCAACAAAGTGAAGCGGGTCTAGCCCAGGGACTGTTGCAACTGCTGGCCCTTGGCGGAGATCGGGTCACAGCCTCCGCGTTCGAGGACGTGGTCGCCAATGGTGCGTTACTCGCAGCCAGACAACTGGACGCTGAAGATGCTGAAACCATCACCCAACTGCTCCAGCAAGCAGGGTTTCGCTGGGGGGTGGATCAAAACGACCGCCACGGCGATCCCACCCACAGCCTGAGCTGGGCCATCGATCGTTTGGTGCTGGGCCTGATCTTTCCAGACACCCCTGGGTTGGCCCTGGCCAACACGGCCCCCATGGTGATGCCAGGAAACCTGGAAAAGCAGGGCCGCTGGATTGCCTTACTACGCCAAGTGCTCAGCAGCCTGCAGTGGTGCAGCCGGCGGCGCTCCGTGCAGGAGTGGGTGGATGGCCTGCGTGAACAC
The DNA here is from genome assembly GCA_018623675.1 of Synechococcus sp. HW_metabat.54. Lineage (GTDB taxonomy): Bacteria > Cyanobacteriota > Cyanobacteriia > PCC-6307 > Cyanobiaceae > Synechococcus_C. Next base: position 2,530 of record JAAZVJ010000135.1, read on the forward strand.
ATCAACGCGCTGTTTGGAGATGGTGGCTCCTGGGCCTGGGAGCTTCAGACCATCCACGCCGCCCTCAGCGACTGGGAAGCAATCGCCGCTGACAACGACCAACAATTGGCAGCCCAGGTTGTGGGTGAAGTACTGGCAGAACGACTGAGCGAAGGAAGTGGTCGCTTTGGACACCGCTCCGGCTCTCTCACCATCAGTGCACTCGAACCCATGCGGGCGATTCCACACAAGGTGGTGGTGCTGATGGGACTGGATGCAGGGGCGTTCCCTCGCCAGAAGCAGCGGCCCGGGTTCCACCTGATGGAGCAAGAGCGTCTTCTAGGAGACCCCAACAGTGGTGATCAAGACCGCTACGTGCTTCTTGAAGCGGTGCTCTCAGCGAGGCAGCATTTGCTTGTGAGCTGGAGTTGCCGCGACGAACGCACAGGAGAGGCCCTGGAAGCCTCAACCCCCGTTCGCCAATGGCTTGATCTCCTGCCTCAGATCTCTGTGTGCGAACACGCGGCCAACCCTCTCGATCGACGCAATTTTTTGTCCTCAAGGCTCTGGCCTTCATCTAGCTGCGATCGACGTCTCCTGAAGGTTCGTCAACAGCTCGATCAAGGAGGACTAAAACCTGTGACAGGCCTGGCCATGGGCAGCACAGCTCAGGAGGTGGGCAAGCCGAGCCGAGAGGAACCATCGCTCAGTGCATGGGACGACCTCCAGGCATGGCTGAAAGCGCCGCAGAAACACTGGTTGGAACAGCTTGGACTCAGACCTCGGGAATCAGAACGATCCCTTCTGGATCTGGAGGATCTCAGCCTCGATGAACGCCTACGCAGCGCCCTCTTGAGGCGGGAACTGGAAGCGAAGCAGAACGACAAGGGCGAGTCATCGGATCCCAGTTGGGTCAACCTGGAACACGGTCGTGGGACGCTCCCGGCCCTGTCGGCTGGTGCCCTGGAAGCGCGCTTGCTGGACCTTCGCTGGAGCAGCTTGGAGCACTGTTTACAGCAACTCGGCTGCGAGCACACCGAAGCCGTGCGTGTGGGGACCTTGGAAGCAGAGGTCCCAAAGCGCGGAGATCAATTGGTGCTCATCCACACGGCGAAACCGCGCAGCGCTCAGCGGTTGGAGTTGTGGCTTCAATTGCTGCTCACAACAGCGGCAGGGGTGTCCCCCCATGCCGCTGTTCTGGTGGGTCGGGATGGCCATCAGTTCAGGGTGTTGGAGCGAATCCGACCACCAAGCCCGGAGGAGGCGAAGGCCATCCTCACGCAACTACAACAGTGGCGAGCCGACTACCAATGCAGTTGCTGGCCGCTGCCTCCTGACACCGGCTGGGCCTTTGCTTCCGGAGAAGCAAGCGGCAAAGGGTGGAGCAAAGCGCGGGCAGCCTGGGAGGGCAACCTCATGGTGCGAGGCGAACGCGAGGACGCCGTGCAGCAGGTGTGCTTTGGATCCGACATGTCTCTCGACGACCTGCTCACAGAGACCAATCAAGAGCTGGCACTCAGCCTGCATGCCCCCCTGTTGGCACACCATCAGGAGGTGAAGGGTTGAACCACCCCCCCTTCGAAGCCAACCACTTCCCCCTTGAACCAGGGCTGCGCCTCC
>JAAZVJ010000136.1 GCA_018623675.1 Synechococcus sp. HW_metabat.54
AGGCCTTCCACGAGCTCGCGGTGGTTGCTATCGGGGTCGAGGCGGCGCAGCAGCAATTGGGCATAGGTGCGCAGGGCCGCCAGTGGATTACGCAGCTGGTGCACCATCAGATTCAGCTGCGAACGCTGGTGCTCGAGTTGATCAAGCAGACGGTTGCACTCCAGTTCGTAGCTGAGGCATTGGGCTAATGCGCTCGCACAGGCCTGCAGTCGCTGGTCGAGATCGGTGTTCCAGGGATGATCGCTACAGCGTTCAGCCCGCAGAGCTCCCAGCAAGCGATTGCCTTCGCGCAACGGATACCAGCGACGTTCTGCACTGGGAATGCGCAATGTGGGATCTGCTTCCGCTGGAGGAAGCGGCGCTCTGTTGGGCGGCCACTGCTCAACCATTTCCAGGCTGGCAACGTCGCTGCGCTGACCTTGAGCTGCATAAAGCACAAGGTGAACAAGTTGGCCAGCGGCTTCAAAGCTTGTGAGTTGTTGCTGCGCTTGAAGCCGGAAACGTTCTGTGACTGGCATGGCCTTAATCGTGCCCTCCGATACAGACGATCAGCAGGGCGTGATTCCCAGGGACTTGAAAATTTGGGAAAAAGTCTTAAGATCTGATGATCGACAGACAGCGCACCGCCCTCGGAGCGGTACCACGCAGTTATCGAGCTGCTTTTGGTTGCATTTCAGATGCTGCCAAGGCTACAGCAGAGGTTGAACATTTCATCCCTGTCAACGTCGGCCTATCTCGACGGGCTTTGATGCGTGCCCACCACTGGATGGGAGTTTTCGGCTTCTCCCCAGTGCCATGAACGCTGATCGCGTCTGGACATTGCGTCCCTCTTTTTGTCCTCTTCCCAGCTCCCCTTAAGGAGCGCTTTTTCTTATGTCCAAAAAGCGTAAGCGGATCAGCCGCCGCCGGCTTGCTGGTCAGCGTGTTCTGGCTCATGTCCCCACTTATCACCTGGAAACAGGCGAGCACAAGCCTGTGACCGCTGCTCGTCGTTTTCTTGCTGAAGGCGGCATTGTTCCCCCAGCTCTGTTGCGGGTTCGCCGCAACGAGCACACCACCGATCATTTTTTCTGGGGAGAGAAAGGCCTCTTCAGTGCGCAATACGCTGAAGAAAACCACTTTCTCTTCCCTTCACTGCGCGCCATCGTCGACAAGGTTGGCGAAGAAGTGATGTTCGAAGGTCTCGAGCTGGCCTCCGACGATTGGGAAGAAATGGAAGAGTACGAATACGCCTTTGTCTGATCTTTCAAACTTTTGAGAGGTCTCAGCCCTCGACGCCTGGCTTTTTAAGCCATGTGTCGAGGGCCTTTTTGATGGCGGGGAAGGTGCTCTCAGGAATGGTGTGCCCACCGTCGAACAGTGCAACGGTCAGCTCGGCATCGCTGACCTGCAATTGAGTGGTCAGTGAATTCGCTGCAGCACAAGGCACCACCTCGTCTTGGCGGCCATGCAGCAGGAGCACCGGCGGGCGTTTTGACGGTGCTTGCCAGCCCGGATGGGGGTATCCGCTGCAACTCACGAGTCCTGCCAAAGGCAGCTCACAGCCGGTTGCCAGCGCCATCGCGGCTCCCTGGGAAAAGCCAAGCACCACCGTGTTTTCTAGGGGGATCCCCCCTTCGGCCAACTCCAGCAGCCTGGCTCGCAGATGGGTGATGGCAGCCGGTACGGCATCCCAGTTGGCAGGGAAAAGTCCGTACCACTGACGGCCAACACCCTGGGGATGCCTCTCTGGGGCAGGCAGGGCCACGATCTCTAAGGCGATCTGGGTTTGCTCAGCCAGCACTTCCCCCAGCGACAGCAAGTCGTCGGCATCGGCTCCCCACCCATGCAGGAGCACAAGGCGGGCTTGGGCTGGTGAGTTGGGCTGCAAGCGAAGTGGAGCAGGTGCGGCCGTGGCCATGGCGTGGGCTGGAACGCTGCTGCGTAGGTTGGCTCAGGACCGATTTCGCTGCGACTCCATGGCACCCTTTGCCCTGTTAAGCGTCTCCGACAAAACAGGCCTGGTGCCTCTGGCCGAAGCGCTTCATCGGCAGCATGGCTACCAGCTGCTCTCCAGTGGTGGCACCGCCAAGGTGCTGATGGATGCAGGTTTGCCTGTCACCAAGGTGGCTGAGCACACGGGGGCACCGGAGATTCTTGGCGGCCGGGTGAAAACCCTGCACCCTCGGGTCCACGGCGGAATCCTGGCCAAGCGTGATGACGCTGCCCATCGGGCTGATCTTGATCAGCAGCAGATCCCCCTGATTGATCTGGTGGTGGTGAACCTGTATCCCTTCCGGGAAACGGTGGCTCGTCCTGATGTCACCTGGGATCAAGCGATCGAGAACATTGATATTGGCGGTCCTGCCATGGTTCGGGCAGCGGCCAAGAACCATGCTGATGTGGCTGTTCTCACCAGCCCCGAGCAATACGACCGAGTGCTCTCCGCGTTGCAAAGTTCCGGCGGTGGCGTTCCAGCCGACTTGCGGCGTCAACTCGCCCTAGAGGCGTTTCAGCACACTGCGGCCTACGACACAGCCATCAGCACCTGGATGGCGGCCCAGGTCGACACCGATGCTGCCCCCTGGCTCGATGCCGTGCCTTTGCGTCAGACCTTGCGTTATGGGGAGAATCCCCATCAGCAGGCCCGCTGGTACAGCCATCCCCAGCAGGGTTGGGGTGGGGCGCAACAGTTGCAAGGCAAGGAATTGAGTACGAACAACCTCCTGGATTTGGAGGCCGCCCTTGCCACCGTGCGCGAGTTCGGTTTCGGTGGCGGCGGCCAATATCCCGCCCAGCAACCTGCGGCGGTGGTGGTGAAGCACACCAACCCTTGCGGTGTCGCCGTTGGTGACGGTGTCGCCAATGCCCTCACGAGGGCCCTGGACGCTGATCGCGTCAGTGCCTTTGGTGGGATTGTCGCCATCAATGGCGAGGTGGATGCCGCTGCAGCTCGAGAGCTCACCAGCTTGTTCCTCGAATGTGTCGTCGCACCCGGGTTCACTGCCGAAGCCCGTGATGTGTTGGCCGCCAAAGCGAACTTGCGTCTTTTGGAGTTGCCGCCGGCTGCCATTGATGCAGCAGGCCATAACCATGTGCGCAGCATCCTTGGTGGCGTGCTCGTCCAAGACCTCGACGATCAACCCATCGACCCCGCCAGCTGGACGGTGGCAACGCAGCGCCCGCCATCCGATCAGGAGCGCGCCGACCTTCAGTTCGCCTGGCAGCTGGTGCGCCATGTGCGTTCCAACGCCATCGTGGTGGCCAAATCTGGCCAAAGCCTTGGTGTTGGGGCAGGGCAGATGAATCGCGTGGGGTCAGCGCGTCTGGCTCTTGAGGCTGCTGGCGATCAGGCCAAGGGCGCTGTGTTGGCCAGTGATGGGTTTTTCCCTTTCGACGACACCGTGCGTCTGGCGGCAAGCCATGGCATCACCGCAGTGATTCACCCAGGTGGCAGCATGCGGGATGCCGATTCCATCAAGGCTTGTGATGAGCTCGGTCTTGCCATGCTGCTGACCGGTCGCCGCCATTTCTTGCATTGATCAGCCGCAGGGAGGGACGCAGTCTTAGCCTCCACCCACGCAACGTTGCTCTCGATGCTGGCCACCCTCCCTTTCAGCCTCAATTTCGTGCATCCACTGATGATGTGGTTGCTCCTCGCCGCTGGTGGCTACGCGATGTTCCTTGGCATCAAGGCCAAGAAAGTCCGTACCGGAACGCCTGAGCAACGCAAAGCGTTGATCCCCGGCAAGTTCGCCCAGCGTCACTACCTCTGGGGCAGTGCCCTTCTGGCAGTCATGGTGTTCGGCACCCTTGGGGGCATGGCCGTCACTTACCTCAACAACGGCAAGTTGTTCGTGGGCCCTCACCTGCTGGTGGGATTGGCCATGACAGGCATGATTGCAGCAGCGGCCGCCCTGTCTCCCTTGATGCAGCAGGGCAACTTGATTGCCCGTAAAGCCCACGTGGGATTGAACATGGGAATGCTGACGTTGTTCCTCTGGCAGGCCGTTAGCGGTATGGAAATCGTGAACAAGATCTGGGCGAATCGCTGACCCAGCGATTGGGTACAAGACGCAGAAGGGCAGCGTTTAAAAAGCTGCCCTTTTTCGTGGCGGGCAGATCAAGCCATGGCTCGCATGG
>JAAZVJ010000137.1 GCA_018623675.1 Synechococcus sp. HW_metabat.54
GAGGGTGCCTCGACAGCGCTGGAACTACTGCTTGATCTGGTGCTGGAGCCGGCGCTGCGAGACGACGCTTTCCGGATGGAGCGGGAAGTGGTGCTCGAAGAAATCGCCCAATACCGCGATCAACCTGATGAGGTTGTGGTGCAACAACTTTTGGCGGCCTGCTGCAGCAACCATCCCTACGGACGACCGATCCTCGGATGGGAGCAAAGCCTGAACGCCAGCACACCTGAAACGATGGCGCAATTCCATCGCCGTCGTTACCGGGGCCCCAACTGCAGCGTTGTCGTCGCAGGGGCTATCCCAGACGGACTGCAATCCGATTTGACTCAGGGCCGTCTTGCCCAACTCGACGGACCAGGGGAGGCAACCACGGATCACCCCCCTGAGCTTCGTTTTCAAACGGGGCGCGAGTGCATGCATGTGGAGCGCCTGGAAGCCGCAAGGCTGCTCATGGCCTGGCCTGCCGCATCAGCCGATCAACAACGCACCGTGATGGGATACGACCTGGCCACCACATTGTTGGCCGAGGGACGGCGCAGCCGACTTGTGGATCGTCTTCGCGAAGACCTTCAACTCGTTGAATCAATCGACATGGATCTCACCACCCTCGAACGGGGAAGTTTGGTGATGCTTGAGGCCTGCTGTGCTCCCGAACACATCGAGGAGGTGGAACAGGAGGTGAAGTCAATTCTTGAAAAGGCCGCGAACTCACCCGCAAGTGAGGAAGAACTTGAACGCGGTCGCCAGTTGGTGGGCAATGGCCTGCGCTTCAGTTTGGAAGCTCCTGGGTCAGTGGCTGCATTGACTGGACCTCAAGCGCTCTGGCGAACACCGCAACACCCTCTGGCTTCCATCGACGATCTGGAGGCCTGGACCGCCCATGACTTACAGGCTGAGATCTTCAACCAGATGCAGCCGGAGCAGGCTTACACCCTGATCGCACTGCCTGGAAACGAGAACTGATGTCCTTTCCAGATCTGATCCTCGACCCCCTCTCCACTCCGGGCGTCCTTTCAGCCAAGTTGTGGATTCGGCGAGGAAGCAGCGTCGATCCCGTCGGTCAACGGGGAGCCCACCAATTACTGGGCTCTTTGTTGAGCCGTGGTTGTGGCCCCTACGGCCCCATGGAACTCGCCGACTTAGTGGAGGGATGCGGGGCTGGGTTGCGCTGCGACACCCACGAGGATGCTCTGCTGATCAGTCTCAAATGCCGCGACAGCGATGCGGAGCATCTGTTGCCGGTGATCGGATGGATGCTGAATCAGCCCCATCTCCGGCAAGACCAGGTGGAGCTGGAGAAAGATCTCAGCCTCCAGGCCTTGCAACGCCAGAGAGAAGACCCTTTTCATCTCGCTTACGACGGCTGGAGAAGCCTTGCGTATGGCAATGGGGGCTACGGCCACGATCCCCTCGGGTTTGCGGATGACCTGAAGGCTCTGCAAACGAACGATCTTCAACAACTGGCGACAACGCTCCAATCGCAGGGCACGGTGCTGGCGCTATCGGGCACCATTCCCGACCGTGTGATCAAGCTGCTGGAGAAGCACGACAGTTTCCAATCAAACGGAGACGTCACGGGGTGGATGGCGTCTTCTGCAGCGCTCAGCAGCGATGTAACGGAGACCCTGAGCTGGCGTGAGCAATCCACCGAACAGGTGGTGATCATGCTCGGCCAACCGTCCTTGGCCCATGGCCATCCTGATGATCCGGCGCTGCGGTTACTGCAAGCCCACCTGGGACAGGGGATGTCGAGTCTGTTGTTCCGACGCCTGCGAGAAGAGCATGGTGTGGCGTACGACGTTGGGGTTCACCATCCAGGACGGGCTGCAGCAAGCCCCTTTGTGTTTCACGCGGCAACTAGCAGTGATCGCGCTGGGCTCACCCTCGACTTGCTGATGCAGACGTGGACGGAGATGGCAACCCAACCCATCAGTGACAGTGACTTAGCCCTGGCGCGGACAAAAGTGCGCGGTCAGCTCGCCCATGCATCCCAGACCACGGGACAAAGGGCCGAGAGACGCGCACAACTGCGAGGGCTTGGACTCCCCGATGACTACGACCAACACAGCCTTGCGGTGATGGACGACCTCGATTCCACCCGAGTGCAGAAGGTCGCATCGCGTTATCTCAATCGCCCGCTTCTGAGCCTTTGCGGACCATCCTCGACGCTTAAGACTCTGTCAACTCAGTGGATGGCCCACTGAGATGGGCCAATGGCACCAAGAAGGTGCCCCGCCGGAAACGAACGGCCGCTGTCTCCATTGCTCGAAGGCCTACCACCTCTCCGATCTCGTCGGTAGACACCAAATCCGGTGGGCGCAACATCGGCATTGGATCCGCGGTTTTGAGATACGGGAGAGGGCGTACGAGTCGCACCTGATCACCGATCGAAACGTCCATGGTCCCTGGGCAGCCCCCCTCTCCTACTGCAGGATGGGACCAACTGCGTGCAGCCCGTGCGGGCACTGGCCACCTGGAGCGGCGCCTTCGCCGGTCTGATGCTGATTCTTGTCGGCAGCCTGATTCCGGCAGCCTTGATCTGGCCAAACACCCCGGTTCAAGTGTTGCCTCTACCCAGCACCTGGCAGGTGCCCGCCCTGTTGGTTTGCGCCCTGGTTTGCGGACCTCGAGCAGGGGTGATTGCTGCGGTGGCCTACCTAACCATTGGCCTTGTCGATCTACCGGTGTTCCACGACGGTGGTGGCCTTGGTTATCTCTTGAATCCTGGATTTGGTTATCTCGCTGGCTTCGTACCAGCTGCCTGGCTTTGCGGCCGCCTGGCCCAACAAGAACGCATGAACGACGTAGCCCGCTTGTTTCTTGCTGCTTGCGCAGGCCTCCTCATGATCCAAATTTGTGGTCTGCTGAACATCCTGATCGGCGGCTTGCTGGGCCGATGGAGCGCAGCGATTCCAGACCTCTTCTTCAGCTATGGGCTTGGTCCACTACCTGCGCAGCTGGCACTATGTGCCGCCGCCGCTTTGCTAGCTCTGCCCCTTCGTCGGCTGCTGTTGATCGATTGATGCCTCCGATCATTCGCAAACCCATGGCCCAATCATTAAGTCGCAACATGCTGTTCACCATCAGTGTGGTGATCGTTGCGTTCGACCAGCTCAGCAAGGCATGGGTACGAGGGAACCTGCAACCCGGAGTCTCAACGGCCTTTGTGCCGGGGTTGCTCCAGTTGCGGTGGGTGCGCAACACCGGAGCAGCGTTCAGCTTGTTCAAAGACTCCACAGTTGTGTTGGGACTGCTCAGCCTGGTTGTGGCACTGGTCGTCGCGTGGTGGATCGCCCGCAGCCGCCAACAACCCACCTGGCAAGGCCTGGCACTGGCCTGCCTCCTGGGAGGCACCTTGGGCAATGGCATTGACCGATGGAGTGCTGGCTACGTCACCGACTTTCTTGAGCTGGTTCCGATTGACTTTCCGATCTTCAATGGCGCTGATATCGCCATCAATCTGGCTGTCGCCTGTTTCGTGATCGATGCACTGAGCTCCCCCAATCCGCCATCCCAGCGCTGAGGGGGACCTGAACGTCAAGAAGAGACACTGACGGGCGCAGCGGCTTGGCAGCGTCCCTCAAGAGAGACATCATGCGTTCGACTGGACCAGCCAGCTGCACACGTTGATGAGCTCAGGGTGAAAGGCAACAAACGGTGGCTGTTTTGGGGGGTTGGGGCCCTCATCACGCTGGTGGTATTGGGCATGGTGCTGCAGGCGATTCGCAATCTCCTGTGGGACCTCAGCTATTGGCTTCCACCGTGGATGGTGGGCCCGGTGCTCCTGATGGGAGCCGGCCTACTCATCGCATTTGCGACTCAAATCGGCTGGCCCTGGTTTCAAGCCTGGAAACAACGGCAGAGCAGTCCAAAGACACCATCCCAGACTCTCCCTCCAGCACCCGATACCCGTCGACAGGCCGCGGAACAAAGCCTGGAGAGCATCGATCGCCTGCTCGACAAACTCGACGATGCCGTGAGCCGTGAGGGATTACGCCAGGAAAGGGAGCGGGTCGCCCAGGAACTTCAACGGGGTGACCTCACCGTGGTGGTCTTCGGGACAGGTTCCAGCGGGAAAACGTCTCTGATCCGCGCCTTGCTCCAGGAAATCGTTGGCGA